>CALDGN010000100.1 GCA_937942965.1 uncultured Acidimicrobiales bacterium
ATCATGCCGGCCGACGTTTCGACGTGTGGAGCGAAGACGACGGCGGGCTTCTCTTCGCGAATCTTGGCCACGACCTCGTCGATCGGGCACGGCGCGAATTGACCGGTAGCGCCCTCTTCGATGCGACGAGCCTTCATGACCGTTTCGCTGGCCGGAATCGACCCGGCGTCGAAGATCTGCGTCCAGCGATAGCTGAACCAACCGTTGCGGACCACGAGCACGTGCTGATCGGTCGCAAACTGGCGAGCGACGGCTTCCATGCCGAAGGTGCCGCTTCCGGGCACGATCGCAACCGCGTCTGCGTTGTAGGTCTCACGCAGGATCCGCGACAGGTCATTCATGACCTGCTGGAAGCCAGCCGACATGTGGTTGCGGGCACGGTCGGTGTACACGACGGAGTACTCGAGAAGGCCGTCGGGATCGACGTCGGGAAGAAGTCCAGGCATGGCCGGATCGTACCCCCTACACGTTCTGTGGACATTGGCGACCACAGGGTGGCCACAGATGTCCATTTTTTCCCGAGGGAGTCGTGTCGTAGCGTCGAGGGATGGCCAACCCCGTCGAGACCGATACGGCTGACTTCGACCCGGTCGACCACTTCGTACCGACGCCAACCGATGGGTTGTTCGTCGAGCCGCTGCTCGACTTGATCGAGAAACAAGCAGCCGAAGCGGACCGCACCCGACGCATCGACCCGGCCGTGATCGCAGCGGTGAAGACCACCGACGTGATGCGGATGACGGCGAGCCCAGAGATCGGCGGCGTCGGTTCATCGATCCATCACGTCGGCCGCGAACTCGGTGCCGTTGCCGCCCGCTGTCCGAGCTTGGCGTGGACGTTGTGGAACCACGTCGCAGTTTTCCATCTCTTCGCCGGAGCGCTCGGCCCGGACCATCAGCAGTTCCTTACCGATCTCGCTGCGGCCCGCGAATGGGTGTCTTTTCCCGCCGGCGCCGGGTCCGGAGTCCGTGGGCAGCTCGACGGCGACGACGTGGTGCTCAACGGTCAAGCACGGTGGAGCACCGGCGCGCAGTACGGCGATTGGTGCGGTGCGGTCTTCGCTGTTTCCGACGCTGACGGAGAGCCGCTTCGCCCGCTCGATCTTCGATTCACGATGGTCCGGAACCACGCCGATGGCGTCAAGATCGACCCGACCTGGGACGGGGCGGGGCTACGTGCCTCGGCGACCGACGACATCCACTACACCGACGCCCGTCTGCCGATCGAACGATGCGTCAGGTGGTTCGGGGCCAACCGAGCCGAGAGCCTGCGCACGGTGCCGGTCATCAACCACCGCTACCGAGAGGACTGGGTCGGGCTCAGCGATCTGTGGCTTGGCTGGATGGCCGTCGCCGTGGTGCGCGAAGCCGTCCGCGAAGCCGCCGCCTCGTTCCGCCATCGCAAGGCGATCATGGGGACGAAGATGGTCGATCGCCCAACCGTCCAGGTCAACCTTGGCCGGGCGCTTGCACTCACGAGCGCCGCCCACGCCGCAGTCGTGCGGGCCTGCGACGAGGTCGACGAACGCATCGACGCCAAGCAGATCCCGGACACCGCCGACTACTTCCGTCAACAGGCCATCATCTCGATGGCGGTCGAGCAGCTCAGCGAGGCCATGGACCTGCTCGCCCGAACCCAGGGTGGCAACGGATTGCGAGAGGGTTCAGACTTCGAGCGCCGCCAGCGCGACTTCCGAGCGATGCCGCTGCACATCAACGTGCACCAAGATCGCATCACCCATCAGCTGGGCCGCTACGCACTCGGTATCGAACTCGACCCGTTCTAGCTAGAGGCCTCGGTCGGCTGGGTCGAGATCGCCGTCGAGCTCGAGCAGACCACGCGTCAACATCCACGTCGCCCATGCAAGTGGGTGCCATGGCTGGTCTTCGCCACTGCGGCCTGTGGCGAGAAGCATCGGTTCGCGGGCCATCACGGCGGCGTCGACGTCGAGACCCGTCGTCACCGCGCTCGTGCTCTGCGCCAACTCGCGCGCCGCTTCGGGAATCGTCAGCGGCGATCGGGCTCGTAGACCGATGACTTCGATAAGCGCGAGCACGACTTCCTCGTAACCATCGATCGCACGACGACGCATCCTGGCAATGACCTCGACGAGTTCGGTGTCATCAAAGTTCGTGCTCACGCCGGCACACAGGTAGCGAAGCGTCCGAAACAGCTGATTGGAGTCGGTGTCCTGCTCCCACGTGTGGTTCATGGCCACACGGGTGAGCTCCTGGGCGGCGTAGCGGCGTTCGTCTGGCGTGGTGAGCGGCAGCTCGCCCACGACCTCGACGGCCGGCCCGGCGAACGCATCGACGTTCTCTTCGGACAGCCGTTGCGCTGCGGCAGTGAGCACCTCGAGCTGGAAGTCTCGTTGGCTCGCCCAGATGCGCTCGTGCACCGAGCCGTAGGTCACCCGAACGTCACGGGTGGCTTGTAGATGATCGAAGACAGCCTTGTATCCGAGCGCATCGAGGGAAAACCCGAGCGACGCCTCGTGGAGTACCTCGACCCCCGCATCGAGCATCAGTTGCCGGAGTTCGGCACGAGAACGACGTGGGGCCACGACGAGAGGTTAGCGGTCGACTCTCCGTGCTCTCGCACGGGGTCGCTAGGTCATTCGTCGTGGCGCGGACGGTTTGCCGTTGCGGAAGAGCGCTGCCACGAACATCGCCACGACCAGTGGGATGAGAACGATCACGACGCCAGCAACGGTCCAAGGAACGGTCGGTCCGGTCGGTCCGAAATCGTCAGCCCGGGTCGCCAACCAATAGAGCAAGATGGCCAGCGGCACGCCGAGCACGGCGGCCAAGACCATGTGATAGAGGGTGTGCGCGCCAAGAAACCGGCGGCGAAGACTCGGAGCAGCGCCGGCGGCAATCATCGACGACAGGTCTTGGTCGAGTTCGACTGCAGAGAGGGCCGCCATCAGCAACGCGATGAGCAGCGACAGCACGCCGGTCACCAGCAGCGACCAGAAGCGCACCGTGGCGGCGCTCGGGCCGTCGTTCCATGAACGCTCGAACATCAGATCCATCGGCGGACCGAAGCGGCCCCACTCGACGGGCGAGAACGATTCCGCCCACCGCTCGTTTGCCGCCTGACGAACCGTGATCTCGTCACTGCGCGTCAGTTCATCAGCCATGACCCGGATCGTGCCCGAAACCGTTGGAGTCTCTCGCTCGAGAATCGGATGGCCGGGCGGCACCAAGACGGCCGAATTGAGATACGCGTCGCCGCGCACGATCTCAACCGAGGTTCCGGCAGCGAACCCAACGGACCCGCCGGCGCCAGACTTCTCCAGATACACATCGCCGCCAGCAAACTCCGAGCTGCGAAACTGCCCGATGTCGACGACCGAGCCATCGGCAAGAGCCTCTCTCATTTCGGCGCTGAGGTCGAAGGCATCGACGAGTTCAGGCGTTGCGACGAGGACGTCGTGCCCGAAGCTCGAACTCCAACCCTGCCTCGACCGCGCGACAAGGCCGAAGTCGTGGAGTTCGAGGAGATCAAACTCGACGCCGACCGTGCCGACCGCCGCCAGCGCGGTCCCGATCTCGGTGTCGATAGCTTCGTACTCGGCCAGCACGTCGGGAGACACTTCCGGTTGCGCCTCTTGTGGGGGACCCCACCACCGCTGCTGGGTACGCACGGTCACGATGCGCCCGTCGAGTTCGCTTGCCCGTTCGCCGAAGCTGTTCGGATAGGCCTTGGTGGCGGCGCCGATGAGCACGGGGATCATCGTCAGCACCATGAGTGCGCCGACGGCGACCCAGCTGCGTGTGCGCCCTCGATCACTGTCTCGGGCCACGAGGCGTGGGAGTACCGGCAGGCGATCGGCCCGTCGACCGAACCAGGCCAGCACGGGTCCGACGATGAGCACCGTGCCTCCGAGCATGGTCAGAACTGCAAGCGCAACGAGCGGCAGCAGCGAGGTACTCGACGAGTTCTCGAGCTGAAAACTCAGCAACAGCGTCATCGAAGAACCGAGCGCGAGGAGGATTCCGGCGCGCCACAGCGTCGGAACGCCAGGACGTCGGCTTGGGATGCGCCCGCCGAGCAGGGCTGCGGGCGGGCTCGATGCGACCGTGTGCGCGGGCCACCATGCGGCCACCAGGGCTGCCCCGAGCCCGATGACCGCAGGCACAGCGACGTCGAGGAGACCGAGTTCAACCACGCCCCACGTCCACCCGTCCGCGAAAGGAGCTTCGTAGGGGATGTAGCGCACGGCGACGATGGCGATCACGACGCCCAGCACCGCCCCCGACGCGCCGAGCAGGGCTGCTTCGGCGAACACGAGCGAACGGACATGGCCCGGCGATCCGCCGGTCACGCCGATCAGCGCGTACTGACGAGACCGCCGCCGCACTGCGACGGCGAGCGCAGCTGCGGCAACGAACGCGATCTGCACCGAAAGCAAAACGGTCGCAAGGGTCGGCAAGACGCGGGCCTCAGTAGCGCTCGTTCCGTAGAACGGCGTGAGTATCGGGCGTTCGACCCAGTCGAATGTTTGCCCGTCCGGCGATGGGACCAGGGCCCGGTCGGCCGTTCGTGCAACGGCGGGTTGTTGGACCTCATTGGAGATCGAGCGCACGACATCCGCGGCGTCGGCGGGGAGCCAGCCCGGAGCTGGGTAGAGCCGGTACGAGACGACGACTTCGGCATTCACTTCAGCGAGTCGTTCGAAGTCCTCGGCGACAACGAGATCGAACGGACTGCCCGCTTCGACTGGCCCTCCGTAGATCCCGACGACCGTGAGTTCGATCCCGTCATAGGTTCTGGCGTTTCCGATCGCGAGGTCGCGGCCCCTCGCCGAACGCAGATCGATTGCGACTTCTCCCGCACGTTCAGGCAATCGCCCCTCGAGGACGACCATCTGGCCAGCGGCAACAGGATCGAACTGCGAGATATCGAGGACTAAGCCACGAGGTCCAAAGGCGCCAAATGGGCCGGACGCTTCGTCGGACCATTGGAGATCCAACCCACGCGTCCACCGCAACGAGGTCGGAGGCGCAAGCGTTTCCTCGATCGAAGCAATTGCCCGGGCGGCGTCGAAGCCCTGATTCCAGACGCGGTTCGCATTGCGGTATGCCTCGGCTCGCAGTTCATAGTCCTCGGCCGACTCCTCCCCTGTCTGGAGGACTGCGGGCACTGCCATTTCGCCGACGACATCGAACCCGGACTGGTAGTGCACGGCACCATCAGACGAGAACGCAAAGACAATGTCTGCGTCGCCCATCGCACGCGACCGAGCCTCGTCATCGGTCAGAACCGATGCGCTGGCAATCGACGTCATGACAGCTCCGACTGCGACCACGAGCCCGATGAGCGCAACGACGAGGATGCTGCGGGCAGGCGAGGTGCGGGCCGTCCGCCACGCAAGCCGCGTCAGTGACCGCAACTCGGCGCCAACTCCGTTCATGTGCTGGCCTCGGTGATCGAATCGATGCGCCCGTCGCGCAACCGAACGACGCGGTCGGCCCATGCGGCAAGCGATGGGTCGTGCGTGACCACCAGCGCGGCCGCACCATCGTCGCAGAGCGAGCGGATGAGCTTCATCACGTTCTCGGCCGTGACTTCGTCGAGCGCTCCGGTTGGCTCATCAGCCAGGAGTAGACGCCGCTCCCCGACCACGCCACGAGCGATCGCCACTCGCTGACGCTGACCGCCGGACATCTCATCGGGGAAGCGACCTGCCAAGTCGCCGATCTCGAGCCGAGTGAGTGCGACGTCAGCGGCGGCGCGAGCCTCGGCAACCTTGACTCCGTCGAGCTCCAGCGGAAACGCCACGTTCTCGGCTGCCGTCAAGGTCGGCAACAGATTGAGATCCTGGAACACGTAGCCGATCGAACGGCGGCGCCGAGCTGCCAGATCCCGAGCCTTCAGCCCAGCCAGGGGTTCACCTTCGACCGTCGCCGTGCCCGATGACAGCGGAGTGAGTCCACCGGCCACGTTAAGCAGCGAGGACTTACCCGAGCCGCTCCGTCCGGTGACGGCGACCAGCTCGCCACTGGTGACGGTGAGGTTCACGTCGATCAGTGCGTCGACGCGGGCGACGCCCTCGCCCAGGGTCAGTGATGCGTTCTGGAGCTCCAGCAGCGAGACATGTGCGTGGGACGAGGTCATGAGGTGGCCTTTCCATGGGCATCGATGCGGGCTTCGACCATGTCGAGCCACCGGACTTGGGCCTCGACGAGCAGAACAGAGCGGTCGAGGTGGAGCTGGCGGGCGAGGTCGCCGTCGGCGACTGAGGCCTTTTCACGAGTGAGGGCTTGGAGCTCGCTCATGGTGGCGTTGCGTTGATCTCGGATCAGATCGTCGACCCGGTCGGGACTGGTTTCGATCGCCATCAGGACTTTGAGCGAGAACGGGTCGCGGGTCGCTTCGACCGGTGCTGCTGGTGTTTCCAGCCACTCCGCAACGGCCTCGCGTCCTTCGGCAGAAATGGTCCAGAGGCGGCGACCTTGATCGTCCGCCTCATCTTGTGCGGTTGCGAGGTCGTCTCGTTCGCAACGCTGCAGCGTCGAGTAGACCTGGCCGATGTTCAGTGGCCAACCGTCGCCAGTTGCCGCTTCGAAGTCAGCCTTCAGTTCATATCCATAGGCCGGACGCCGGTCGAGTAACGCCAGAAGGGCGTCTCGAACACTCACGTCGAGCCCACATACTCAGTATGCATACTGAGTATGTATCGCGGATTTCCCCGCCGTTGTCAAGCACGCGCGCTCGACGGTTAGCGAATGGTGACGGCGCGTTCGACCGCGTCGAGGATGCGTCCGTAGCCGGTGCAGCGACAGAGGTTGCCGCCGAGGCCGACCTTGATTTCTTCACGCGTCGGCGAAGGATTGCGGTCGAGTAGCGCCGTTGCCGACATGAGCATGCCGGGGGTGCAGAACCCGCACTGCACGCCGCCAGCTTCGAGAATCGCGGCCTGCAGTTCGCTTAACTGCTGGCCATCGGCGAGGCCTTCGATCGTTGTGATCTCACGACCTTGGGCCTGGACCGCCAAGTAGCTGCACGAGTTCACGGGCTGGCCATCGACGAGCACCATGCAAGCACCGCACTCGCAGTCGTCGCAGCCCTCTTTGGTCCCAGTGAGGCCGACCTCGTCGCGGATCGCACCGAGCAGGTTGCGTTCGGTCTCGAGCAGCATCGGATAGTCGGTGCCGTTGACGCGCAGCGTCACCGCACTCGCGTTGTTCATGTCGATGGTCATCAGGCTGCTCCGATTCCGAGGGCGCGGTTGACAGGCACGGCAATCTCTTCGCCGAGGGCTCGGCGTACGGCGGCATCGAGTGCTCGTCGTGCCATCACGCCAACCGTGTGACGCCGGTAGGCGTCGCTGGCTCGCATGTCACTGATTGGACTCGCTTGCGAAGAAGCTGCGTCTGCCACTGCAGCCCGACCGTCGTCATCGAGTGCACGGCCGGCGACCAGATCTTCGATGCCGTCGACCTCGATGATCGTGGGTGCAACCGCTGCGAGTGCGACTCGTGCGTTGACAATGGCCCCAGCCTCGTCGAGGACGACTGCGGCAGCTGCACCGACGACAGCAATCTCCATCGCCCGGCGGTATTCCAGTCGCACATAGGCCGAGCCGCATCGATCGCCGGGCGGAGGCAGCAGCACGGCCGTGCACAGCTCACCGGCCGCAGCGGTGTTCGAACCGGGAGCGTCCCACAGGTGAGCGATCGACAGCGTGCGAGTGCCGCCAGTGGACTGCAGCTCGACCTGGGCGCCCATCACCACGAGCGGGGCGCCCGTGTCCATCGCCGGCGAGCCGTTCATGATGTTGCCGCCGAGCGTGCCGACATTGCGGGTTGCTGGAGAGCCGACCAAGGCAGCGGCGTCAGCGAGCGCGGTGTAGTTGCCGACGACCGTCGGATCGGTCATGAGCCGAGCGTGGTTGACGACGGCGCCGATGCGGGTTACGTCGCCTCCAGCCTTGATCTCGGCCAGCTCGGCGATGCGGTCGATAGCGACGAGCGATTCCGGCAGTGGCGCCTTGCCATGGCGGGCACCCACCACCAGGTCGCTTCCACCAGCGATTGGCCGGGCGCCGTCTGCGATCGCCGCCAGCGCCTGATCGAGGGTTGTGGCGATGGCAAAACTCATGGCTGGCTCCCCTCGTCGACACCCATAGAGGCTGCCCAGACCCGCTCCGCAGTCATCGGAAGCGAGCGAACTGGCGTGCCGATGACCTTGGTGATTGCGTTGTTGATCGCGGCCGCCGTCGCGACGTTGGGCGCTTCGGCCAGACCCTTCGCTCCCCGAGGACCAACGCCGTCGGCACCCGGCTCGATGAAGACGACCTTGACGTTGGGCGTGTCGGCGGCGGTCTGCAGCTTGTACTCAAGCAGACCGGCGTTGAGCTGATTGCCAGCTTCGTCGTAGTGCGTGATCTCGGTCAACGCCTGACCGATGCCCATCATGATGCCGCCCTCGATCTGGCCGAGCGCGGCGAGCGGATTGATGATCGTGCCGGAATCGTGTGCGGCTCCGATGTTGAGCACCCGAACGACGCCCGTGTCGGGATCGACCCGCACATGGACGGCGTGGCACGAGAACTGCGGCCCGGCCCACCCAGCGACACCTTGGTCGCCGATGCAGGCGATGCGCCCACCCTCGGTATCGAGCTCGGGATACTCGGGCGGGTCTTCGCTGCCGCTGGCGACGAGCAGGGCTCCTCCCCCGGCGGCGGCTGCGAGCTCTGCGATCGTGACCGACTTGGTCGGCGTGCCGGCCACATGCGCTGCGCCGTCGGCGAGCACGATGTCATCGACGCTCGCTTCGAGCTCCGCGGCAGCGAGTTCCTTGAGTTGGTCGGCGACTCGGCCAGCGGCAGCGACGACCGCGCGCCCGTTGTTGATCAACGTCTGCGACCCCGATGAGCCGCCGTCGAACGGGGCGGCTGCGGTGTCTTGGTAGACGATCTGGAAGTCCTGGGGCGCCAACCCGAGTTCGTCGGCGGCGAGTTGGCGCAAGGTCATAACCGAGCCGGTGCCGTTCTCTTGGGCGCCGGTGACGATCTGGCCCTGGCCGTCGTCGTCGAGGCGCACGATCGCTCCCGATGCACCCGGGAAGCTCGGCCACCAGCCGATGGCGACGCCGATCGATTCATGCTCACCGAGGTCACCTTCGGGCGTCACCGCGGCCACCGCAGCATCGATGCAGTCCTGCAGCCCGATCTTGTTGTAGATCTGACCAACACAGCCCTCGTCGCCTTCGTCGACGGCGTTGAGCTTGCGGAACGCGACCGGATCCATGTCGAGCGCAGCGGCCAGTTCGTCGGTGTGGGTCTCGACCGCCCAGCAACCTTGAGGCGCCGTTGGAGCGCGCACCGAACCGGACGGCTGCCGGTTCGTGTACACCAGGCTGGCCTCGATGTGACAGTGGTCCATCTTGTACGGGCCGGCCACGTGCATCGCCGCCATCTGAGGGAAGAACTCGCCGTCGGCCATGTAGGCGCCGCCATCGAGTAGCACCTTGGCAGTGCGAGCGACGATCGTGCCATCGGAACGGAGGCCAGTCGTCAGATCGACGATCATGCCTTCGCGACGACGATCGGGCGCCAAAAACTCTTCGCGGCGGGTGAAGACCAGGCGCACTGGGCGCCCGGCCGCTTGCGCGAGGGCGGCGACGTGGGCCTCGTAGTGGAAGCCGCATTTGCCGCCGAAGCCGCCACCGAGATGCGGAACGATGACCCGCACCTTGTTCGTGGGCAGTTCGAGCGTTTGGCACACGCCCGCACGGGCGGCGAACGGCACCTGGGTCGAGGACCAGATCGTGACCTTGCCGCCTTCCCACTGGGCCACGACGCCTCGGGGTTCGATCGGTGTGGCGTGGCTGGCGTCAGCGACATAGCGGCCACTCACAACGTGCTCGGCGTCGGCCATGGCCGCGTGCGCGTCGCCCTTCGCGATGGAACTGAAGCTGGCAACGTTGCCGCTGCGCTCGACGCCATCGGCGGCGTCGTAGCTCTGCCATTCGGGATGCACCAACGGCGACCCGTCGGCGAGCGCTGCTTCGAGATCGGTGACGGTCGGCAGCGGTTCGTATTCGACCACGACTGCGTCGGCAGCGGCTCGGGCTTTTTCGAGGGTGGTTGCGGCGACAGCAGCGACCACGTCGCCGTCGTAGCGCACGGCGTCCTTGGCGAACAGCCGACGGTCCGCGGTGCCGTGGGTGTAGCGCACGTCGGGTACGTCGTCGGCAGTCAGTACTGACATGACGCCGGGCATCGACCGAGCGACCGAGGTGTCAACGGACAGCAACCTTGCGTGCGAATGCTCTGCGTACACGAAGGCAGCATGCAGCATTCCCGTCAGCGTGAGGTCGGCCGTGTAGCGACCAGAACCGGTGACCTTGTCCGGACCGTCGGCCCGATCGAATCGCGGCAACGCCGCCGGATCGATGGGTTCCGACAAAACGGGTGTCGACACTGGAGGAGTCATCGCAGCGAACTCTAGTAACGCCGGTTCCCCTGCACCGTCCGACCGCGTGACGATCTGCCAAGTCGTTATCGGCGCCGCTAGCGCCGCGATCGGCCGCTTCGAACCCGCAAATGACCACGACTGTGACGGAAGTCGACCGCTTGCGTCATGACTTTCTTGATTTCTTCTGGGATGCTGGTACCAGCCCGCTCGGCGGAGTCGCCGTTGCGAGCTCCAGTGACCCCTGTCGCCTGGCTCACGTTCACGGAGTTTGTGCCGACAGGAGACCCGCTCCCCGACGCACGAATACCCCAGTAAGAGAATGCGATGAAACTTCGGCGCCGCCCGACAACCAATAAGTACGACACCTTCCTTGGTGACGATGACGCTCGCGATGCAGCCGACGCGCTGCAGAAGGGCGACTGGATTCCGACGATGGCGCTCATGCGCGATACCGAGGACCGGTCGTTGCGTATGACGTTGATCACCGAAGAGGTCGACACCGAGGCGTTCGAAACGTGGGTGGCAGCCCACCCAACCGGGCTCTCACTCACCATGTTGGCCATGCGCCAGATGAGCGAGGCCTGGGCGATTGGTCGCACCAAGCCCGGTGAACGCACCCAGAAGGAAATCGACGAAGCCTTCCGGGCGCAGCTGCGCGTTGCCGATGGCACCGTCGCCAAGGCATGCGGCAAGGACCCCGAGTTCGTCGATGCCTGGGCAGCTGCGATTCCGATCGCGACCGGCTTGGGCTTGGGCGTGCAGGCTGCCGCCGGTCGCTTCGAGCGGGCGCACTCGCTCCAACCGTTCCACCGCAACGCCACGATCTCGATGCTGCGAGCCAACTTTGCCCGCTGGGGCGGTTCGGACAAGTCGATGATGGAGTTCGCCCGCCTCGTATCGGCGCAGACGCCGCCCGCTTCGGGTGTGCAAAGCGCGCTGCCGATCGCGCACCTCGAGTACGTGTCGGCGCATGGCCGCAAGCTCAGCCACTTCTCCCGGGCCGAGAACCGCGACGAGCTCAAGAACGTCGTGATCCAGTTCCTCGACGCAACCGAAGACGGCCCGGCCACGCCTGAGCAGCTCGAATCCCTCAACACCTTCGTGGCTGTTCTCGGTCGGATGCACCCGCTCCCCGAGGATCTGCTCAATAAGTGCATCGCCCGCATCGCCAATCGGCCGACGCCGATTCCATGGCGCCGCGGCGAGAACGACTTGGCCGAGGCCTATAGCTCGTTCACCCGCAAGCTCCAGCGCCTTCCCGCGAGCTAACCGAACGACACGCCCACGTCAGAGCGCGCTCGGCGTAGTTCGAGGCGCCTGCTTAGCTGAGTGCTGCGGCAAGCTTGCCGACGAGATCGCTCTCGGCGAGCTCGTGAGCGGTGCGCGTGGCGTTGAGAATCGCGTTGGCCGACGACGAGCCGTGGCTGATCATGCAGATGCCGTTCACACCGAGCAACGCAGCACCGCCGACATTGTCGGGGTTCGCCTGTTCATAGAGCGGCAGGAGCGCGGGCAGCAACAGCTGGGCGCCCTGGCGAGCATCGTCGTCGTGGTCGAACGCAGCCAGCAGCGCATTGATGATCGTGCGAGCGGTGCCTTCGAGCGTCTTGAGCGCAATGTTGCCGGTGAAACCGTCGGTTACGACGACATCGACCGTGTCACCGAAGATGTCGCCACCTTCGACGTTGCCAACGAAGGTGGCGTTGGTCGCGTGCTGCCATTCGGCCTCGGCGAGCAGCGGGAACGCAGCCTTGGTGAGGGGCGAACCTTTGCTGTCCTCTTCGCCGTTGGCGAGCAGGCCGACACGAGGGGCCTCGACGCCGTAGCGGGTCGTCGCGTATACGGCGCCCATGCGGGCAAAGAGCGCCAGCAGGTCAGGGGTGCACTCGACGTTGGCACCGGCATCCATCAGGATTCGGGGAAGCCCGCCACCGATGTTCGTGACCGGAGCCGCGATGGCGGGGCGTCCGACGCCCTTAATGCGCTTCATGCGCAAGGTCGCCGCCGTCAGTGCGGCACCGGTATTGCCAGCCGACACCATGCCCGAGCACTTGCCGTCGCGGACGGCCTCGGCAGCGCGGACCAGCGAGCTGTCCTTCATGGTGCGGACGCTCTTGGTCGGGTCCGCGTCCATAGGGATGGCTTCGGAGGCCGGGATCACCTCGATTGAGGTGTCACCGATCTCTTCGGGACGGCCAACAAGGACGACCGGGATGCCCTGCTCTACACAGAGCTCAGCACCGGCAACAATTTCGGCCGGCGCATGATCGCCGCCCATTGCGTCGATCGCGACGGGAAGCATGAGATAACGATTCGCTCAGAAGCGGTTGATCAGTTGATCTCGATGGCCTGGCGGCCGCCGTAGTGACCGCACTCGCCGCAGACACGGTGCGGGACCTTGACCTGACCGCACTGCGGGCAGGTACTGCGAGCGGGAGCCTTGAGAGCCCAAGCAGAAGCGCGCCGACTGCGAGTCTTCGACTTGCTCATCTTCTTCTTTGGAACTGCCATGGGGCTTCTCCTGGAAACGAACGACCCGCAAGGTTACCGGCGTTGGACGCAATCCGACTCACGTGTGACGGATTCTCCCAACAAGCTTCCCTGGCGGACTACTCGTCGTCGAAGGTGAGTTCGCTCAGCGCGGCCCAGCGAGGGTCGGCAGGCGGGGCGGTTTCATCGACCGGCTCGGGGTCCGGAACAACTGACGTTGGGAACCGATCGGGGTCTGGACCAGCGCAATCCTCGCGGCACAACGGTGCGACGGGAAGGTTCAGCAACACGACTTCGCGCACCATCGGCTCGAGGTCGACCTGATCCTCGTCGAGGAAATAGGTCTCGCCCTCGACCGGACGCTTCTGGAAGATCTCTTGCAGATCGACCGACGTCACGCCGTCCTGATCCTCGAGACACCGCCGGCACGGCCCTCGCCACGCGATGGCGACACTGCCCTGGGCAATGAGCTCGTCGCCTGCGACTTCGAGCTGCAGATCGAAACTCAGCCCCGTTGCAGCCACCTCGGCGGTCTCGAGCGCAACGCCTTTGGGCGGCGGCAAGGTCGTATCGAACGGACGTTGCTTTCCCGGTTGGCGCTTGAGCGGAGTGATGTCGACGATGTACGGCGACGCTTTTGACACGCGGTCAGTATGCCTGAGCTTCGGGATGCTGCTGTGTCCCCGACGCTTGGGGGCGCTGGCCCTGGGGACCGTCGAGCGGATGCAAGCCATCATCGACCGGCGTCTCGCTCAACTCGTCGAGGAGGTTGCCCTGGAGCTTGGCTCGACCGGCGCCCACTTGTTGCAGCGTGCGTTGCAAGACGTTCTCGAAGCTGCCGAGCTTCTGGTCGCAGTAGTCCTCGGCTTCGAGGCGCAAACGGCGAGCTTCGGTCTCGGCCTGCTCGACAACCTTGCGAGCGCGGGCTTCGGCGGCCTTGACGACCTGGGTGCGTTGCACCATCTGCTCGGCGCGGTTGCGGGCAAGTGCAACGATCTCGTCGCCCTCGCGCTTCATCTTGGCGCGGAACTCTTCGCGCTCTTTGAGCAACCAGCGAGCGGAACGAAGCTCGTCAGGAAGGCTGCCTTGGATGTCGTCGATCAGGACGAGGACATCTTCTTTGTTGATGGCCGAGGACGCAGAGAGTGGCAGTGCGCGCGCGGATTCGATCACATATCGCAGTTCTGCGACGAGATCGGCAACGCCGGCAGGCGAGCCCGCAGGAGCGGCGCCGGGTGCGTCATACGGAGGCTGTGCGTCAGTCACTGCCGCCCAGTTTGGCACGCAAACGAACCAAAACCGGGCCAGGAACCATGGAAGATACGTCACCGTGCAAGCGGGCAATCTCTCGCACGTACTTCGAAGCGATGAACGAACTCGACGACGTCGATGGCAAGAACAGCGTTT
The DNA here is from genome assembly GCA_937942965.1 of uncultured Acidimicrobiales bacterium. Lineage (GTDB taxonomy): Bacteria > Actinomycetota > Acidimicrobiia > Acidimicrobiales > UBA10347 > UBA10347. The sequence goes on from CALDGN010000100.1 coordinate 14,328, forward strand.
CTACGCCTGTCATGGCCTTGTTGAGCTGTGCCTGCTGCAGCTCATTCTCGAAGTCGCTCACGGCCCGCAGGCCTTTGATGATGAAGTCGACCTCTTCGTCCTGGGCCAGACGGACCACGAGATCGGTATGCACGGCCGCGCGAACGTTGCTGAGGTCCGAGAAGACCTCGGCGATGAGCTCGGCGCGCTCGTCGAGCGTGAAGACGCCGCTTCCCTTTCCGGGATTGCCGACCGCCGCCACAATGACCTCGTCGAAGTGCTCGGCGGCGGTCTCGACGATCTCGATGTGACCGTTGTGAATCGGATCAAACGAGCCGGGGTAGAGCACGCGTGTGGTCATGGGGCCTCCTGGGGGGACCGAGGCTGCAGAAGCGCCACAACCGTAGACCCGTAGGTGCGCTCGCGGATAGTTGTCCATTCCGCGAGGGCCTCGGCGACGGCTTCGTTGATGGCTTGGGTGGCCGCTTCGCTTGCCTGCTCCGGTTCGGATTCGGTCTCTGGGCTCTCGGGGGTCGCGGCTTCTCGGAGCATCTGTTCGAGCGGACGATCTGACTCGACAACGAGCAGTCCAGTATCGATCGAGGTGAGCAGCGACGCCCAACCGTCAAAGTCATAGGGCGGGTCGGCGAGGACCACGTCGAAGTGGCCAGCGTGCGCGATCCAGCGGATCGAATCGGAATTCACGACGGTGCACCGCTCTTCGAAACCAAGCGACTCGATGTTCGCGTTGAGCGCCCGTAGCGCCGCCCGATCACGTTCGACGAACGTGCAGTGCGCTGCCCCACGGCTGAGTGCTTCGAGGCCGAGGGCGCCGCTTCCGCCGAACAGATCGCAGAACGTTGCGTCTTCGATTGCGTTGAGACTGAACAGCGCGTTGAACGTGGCCTCGCGGACACGATCGGTCGTAGGACGGGTGGTGTTTCCGTCAGGAACCGTCAGGCGACGACCGCGAGCTGAACCGGCAACGATGCGCATCGTCCAATCTTGCCCGGTGTCATCTGGTTTGCGATCAGCCTGGTTCGTGATGCGGGCCGTAGGGTGTGCGCTCATGCAGGTTCCCGACGAGATCCATTGCGTCGAATGCGGCGGCATCTGTGGCCGCCTCACGCACCGTCCCGACGATGACCCGTTCCAGCCCGGTGACTGGGTCGCCTACCGATGTGCGGACTGCCTCGAGCGCTTCGACATGCAGCTCGAAAACGAGGACCCCGAAGAGTTCAAGCCCGAGAACTGGACCGGCTACAGCAACTGAGCTGCCGCTACTTGAGCCTCTGCTACTTGGGCCTCTGCTACTTGGGGGTGCGGATGAAGCGCATGATCGGTGGCGAACCTCCGCCGCTGATCTCGCCCGCAGCGACATAACCGGAGCGCAGATAGAACGCGTGATTCCGAGGATTGCTCGACTCGAGATAGGTCATCATCCCGAGACGGTCACATCGTTCGAGTATCGGCGCCATGACACGGTGACCCAGGCCCTGGTTCTGTCGGGCTGGGGCAGTGCCAAGGATCGACAGATACCAGTGTGGTTCCTCGGGCCGGGCCGCTCGCATGGCAGCGCCGAGCTCCGGCAGCAGCGCAGCGCGATCGCCGATCTGTTCGATCAGGGCCGCTCGGTGCGGGCCGGACTGGCGCTCCTTGTGCTCCTGCATTGCTTCGGTGTTCTGGCCGACTGGAGCCCGCCAGAGGGCGACGGCGCCGTGATGGCGGAAGCCGTGGATCTCGTCGGCGGGCGAGGTGTCGGCGACGAGCATGCGGCCGAGGGTGATGGCCTCGTCGAGCTCGAGGGTTCGGTCGATCCCGAGGATCCATTGCCAGATCGGATCGTCGGCAAAGGCCAACGAGACCGTTCGGGCCAGCGGCTCGAGACGGTCTTGGCCGAAACGGCAGACTTCTTCGTAGCGGGCGACCTCGCTCGGAAGAAGCTCTGATGGCGCGGAACTCGCAGTGCTCACAAAGAGCAGTGTGGCACTCGGCTTGGCGACATGTCGGATCGGCCTACGCTTCGATTCGTGCCGGATATCTCCGATCCCGATGAGGCCCAGCCCGATGAGGCTGAGTCCGTTGAGGCCGAACCCCTTGTGGATGAGCCCCTTGTGGACGAGCCCGTTGTGGATGACTCGCCGTGGGCGCTGCAGCTTGCCGCTCGTGTCGAGAAGCTGACGCCGCCGCTCACGCTCTCGGTGTGTGCGGCCGCGGCGCTGGCGACGATCACGTTGTTGGCCGACGAGCGTTCGGCAGCCGGAGGCGAGTGGCACGACGCCGTCGCCGAATGGAGCGAGGTTCGCATCCGCAAGATTGTTCGGCGGGGCCGGGCGTCAGCGTGGGAGCGCGCTCAAGACGTGCCCGGTGTGACCGTCGAGCGCGACGGCGCCGAGGTGCGAGCGTTCGTTCCGGGCCGCATGGCCTCGGCTCCGAAAGAAGTCGCCAAGCTGCAGATCCAGTCGTCGGCGCTGGACGAGCCCGAGCGGATCGATGCGCTTCCCGAGCTGGCGGCCGGAACGATGGCGATCGCCGTGACACCGACGGTCGAGATGTCGTGGGGGAAGCAGGCGGCGCAGTGTGCGCACGCAGCCCAGTTGCTCTGGTGGGCGGCTGACGCTGAGCGACTCGCAGCTTGGGACGCAGCTGAT
>CALDGN010000101.1 GCA_937942965.1 uncultured Acidimicrobiales bacterium
GCGAACTCGATCACGATCTCGCGACCACCGTCAGCGGTCGGCCGGGTCGAGATCTGGGTTGGGGTTTCGCCGCAACGCAGGTTGAACCGCTCGGCGTAGACCTCGGTGAACCGCTGCGACACCTCGTCGTCTTGGGCCCGCAGCAGGTACTGGCCACGGTTGATGATCGTGACGTCAGCGCCAGCCGAGCCGAACACGTGGGCGAGTTCGCAGGCGATGAAGCCGCCGCCGAGGACTGCGAACCGCTTGGGGACGTCGCGCAGACGCATGACAGTGGCCGACGTGTGGAAGTCAACCGTGTCGAGACCGGGGATGTCAGGCACGCGTGGTCGAGCGCCAGCGGCGAGCACGATGGTGTCTGCGGTGATGACCTGGTCGCCGACCTGGACCTGCTTGGGTCCAACGATGCGAGCGTCGTCGTTGAACACGGTGATGTTGTCGAGCGACTTGCGCCACTCTTCGCCGCCGGCTGCAATCGGGTCGATGCGGCCGAAGACTCGGTCGACGATCTCGGTCCAACGAACCTCGTTGACCGTCGCATCGACGCCAAGCGGGTTGGCGGTGCGGACGGTCTCAACGATCGACGCGGGATAGATGAACATCTTCGAAGGGATACAGCCGCGGTTCAGGCACGTACCGCCGAACACGTCTCGTTCGACGATGGCGACCTTCCAGCCGTCAAAGTCCTCGGTGAGCAGGGAGTTGCCTGAACCGGCCCCGATGATGATCAGATCAAACTGTTCCACGGAAGCAGGCTAGGTCGTCCCGTACGGGACAGGAAGGTGCGCGCCAGGACGCCACGTTGCAAGCCGGCTTCGCAACCGCCAACCTGTGCCGGTGGAGAGTGCCGTACCAGACGAAGGCGTGCCCGCGCATGTCCTCGAGGCCTATGGCGCAGCCGGTGCTTCGACCGTCCTGCTGACCGGTGGCCGCACGAACCGCACGCTGCGCGTCCTGGCCGGCCAGGACCTCGTTCTGCAACAGCTTCGGGCGTTCGACGGCGTCGATCTCCTCGGCATTATGGAGAACCTGGTTCGGGTCACATCGCACCTCGACTGGAAGAGCCGCGTCGCCGCCATGGAGGCCGGCACGGCCGCGACCGAGCCCGTCTCGTGGTGGCCTGAGCTCGTACCGACCGCCGCGGGCAAGGCCTATCTCGTCGACGAACAGCGGGCCGTCTGGCGGGCATTCCGCTATCGCCCCGGCCGCATCGCTCGGGCTCATCTGCCGGGGGAGAGCGTGGCGAGCGTCGCCCGCCTCTTTGGCCGCTTCTCTCAGGCCACGTACGACCTCGACGGTCCCGAGCTGCTGGTGACGACGCCGCACTTCCACGACCTGGCCCACATCTGCGCAAGCTTCGAACACCAGCTTGGTTCTGAACAGGGCGACGTCGCCCGTGAGGTCCGCGAACACCTTGCGACGGTCGAAGCACTGCAGCAACGGCTCGATCAGCGCATCGCCGACGATGGCCTCAACGAGGTCCCTAACCGGGTCGTGCACAACGACACCAAGATCTCGAATGTCTTGCTGCACGAGACGTCAAGCGATGCGATTGCGGTGCTCGATCTTGACCTCGTGATGATGGGCCCCATCTGGCACGACGTCGGCGACCTCATGCGCAGCATTGCGTGGCATGTCGACGATCAAGCCCCCGTCATGACGCCTGCGCTCTTCGACGCCGTATCGGCAGCATTCGTCCGTGGAGCCGCTGAGACGCTCTCCGACGCTGAACTGGCGACCTTTGCGGTCGCTGGCCCTCGCCTCGCCTTCGAGCTCGGCGTGCGCTATCTCCAAGGCCATCTGGACCCCGAAAATGCACTCCGGGTCGACGGCGACCGCGGCCGACTGCTCCGAGGCTTGGCAAATCTGAAGCTCGCCGAGGAAATGTTGAACGCCTACGATGCGTTGCGGTCCGTGGTCGATGATCTCATCGCTCGACGCTGAAGCAGCCGGCCGGACAACGAACAACGCAAGGAATTCCACATGAGGTGGCAAAAGTCAGAACAGGCCGATCGGAATTTCCGTGACGCCCGCACCGGTGGTCAAGCCCGTCGCAGCGGCGGCGGTCGTGGCGGTGCTGCCGTCGGGGCCGGTGGCCTCGGCATCATCGGACTCATCCTGGCGTTGCTGTTTGGCGGCAACATCTTCGGCGGGGCGGGCGCAACTGCGTCAGGAAGCGCGCTCGACTCGGTCGGTGGTGCGGCGGCACCAGCGAGCACATCCGGCGGACTCGCCGATAACTCGGCCGAGTGGTTCAACTTCTTGCTGGTCGATGTGCAGGACTTCTGGGTCGACAAGTTCGCCGAATCCAACATCCGCTACGAAACCGCGACGCTGACGTTGTTCGATACGCCGATCCGCACCGGCTGTGGTTCGGCCCAGGCCGCCATTGGCCCGCACTACTGCCCACTCGACAAGGGCATCTATCTCGAAACCGGCTTCTTCGACGCAATCTTGGCCCGCCGTTTCGGCGCCAGCGGCGATTTCGCCCAGGCCTACGTGGTCGCACACGAGTTCGGCCACCATGTGCAGAACGAGCTCGGTATCTCGACCTGGGTCCGTCAGCAGCAACAGCAGTTCCCGAACCAGCGCAACGAGTACTCCATCCGCCTGGAGCTCCAGGCCGACTGCCTCGCCGGCGTGTGGGCCGCCTATGCCGAACAGCGTGGCCTGCTCGACCGCACCGACATCCCCGAGGCCCTCGAAGCAGCGGCTGCCGTCGGCGACGATCGCATCCAGCAGTCGTCGGGTCAACGAGTCGATCCCCATGGTTGGACGCACGGCTCGTCAGCGCAGCGCCAAGAGTGGTTCGAGCGGGGCCTGACCACGTTCGACACCGAATCCTGCGACACGTTCGTCGGCATCTAGCTGCACCTCGCCCCTCGATTCGTAACGCCAGCCCAACGCTCGCTCGGTGGACATCATCGATGCTGTCGAGGCAGCCGAACGCTGGGCGATTCATGATCCCGAGGCGCGGTTTCGGAGCCAGCTCGACCAGCTGATCGACGCGAGGGACGAGCAGCTCATCGAGCTGTTCGATGGGCGTATCACGTTCGGGACGGCGGGCCTTCGAGCCGCCGTTGGCCCAGGCCCGCGACGTATGAACGCGCTCGTGGTGCGACAGGCGACCGTCGGTGTCGTTGCGGCACTGCAAGCGTCGGGAATCGACGCGCCGTCGGTCGTGATCGGCTTCGACGCCCGTCACGATTCGGCCGACTTCGCCCGCCACGTCGCCGCTGCGGTCGCTTCGGCCGGGGGTACGGCGCAGATCGCGTCTGCGCCGCTGCCGACGCCAGTGATGGCCCATGCCGTGCTGGCAGAACGAGCCGATGCGGGCATCGTGATCACAGCGAGCCATAACCCACCGGCGGACAACGGCTACAAGCTCTACCTGGGTGATGGACGTCAGCTCGTCGATCCGTGGGACGCCACGATTGCTGCGGCCATCGATCAGGCTGCGGCGACGTGGCACGAACACGGTCCGGCGATCGACGATAGGTACACCTCGTATGTCGCAGGTGTCGAGGTTGCCGCTCTACAGGCCGTCGACGCAGCTCAGTGGGCTGATCTGCATCGCCACGCCGCAGTCGCAGCGACGGCGCCGTATCGGCCCGCCGGCGAGCAGCAATTGGCTCCGCTACGCGTCGTGTACACCCCGATGCATGGGGTTGGCGGCTCGGCGACGCTTGCGACATTCGCAGAAGCCGGGCTCGAACCGCCGCTCATCACCGAATCGCAGGTCGCCCCCGACCCGGACTTTCCGACCGTCTCGTTCCCGAACCCCGAAGAACCCGGCGCACTCGACGACGCACTCGCCGTCGCAGCGGCGGCCGATGCCGATGCGGTGTTCGCCCATGATCCCGACGCCGATCGTCTCGCGGTCGCCGTGCGAACCCGGTCGGGTGACGGTCTCGTTGCCCTCAGCGGTGACGAGCTGGGAATCTTGCTGGGTGACTTTCTGATTCGACACTCGCACGGCGATCGGCTCGTTGCCCGGTCCGTCGTGTCGAGCCGCATGCTCGACGCGGTCGCCGCTGCCGCGGGCGTGACCTCTCAAGCGACGCTCACCGGGTTCAAGTGGATCGCTCGAGCGATCGAAGACCATCCCGGCAAGCAGTGGCTGTTCGGTTACGAGGAAGCTATTGGCTACTCGATCGGCGATCACGTGCGAGACAAAGACGGCATCACGGCAGCCCTTGTAGCCCACGCTGCGTTGAGCGATCTGAGCGCACAGGGCCGCACCGTGTGGGATCGATTCGACGAGCTCGCGGCGGCGCACGGCGTGTACGCATCACGGCCCGTGACGCTCCGCTTCGACGACGATCCAGGCGCGATTGCCAACGTCGTCGCGAGCCTGGTCACGTCGCCGCCCGCCTCGTTGGCAGGGAGCCCGGTCACTGCGGGCCCAATCGGCGGCGGAGAGCTTCCGCCAACCTCAGGCGTCGAGCTACTGGCTGAGGACCAGACGCGGGTGATCGTTCGCCCAAGCGGCACCGAACCCAAGGTCAAGGCGTACGTCGAAGTCATCGAACCGGTGGCCCCGGGCCCAGGCGCTGCGGTTGCGGTCGCACGCGCTGAAGCAGAGGCCCGTTTGACGCTCGTCTGCGACGAGGTCCAGGGCCTGCTGCAAGGGTCTCGCTAGATCGACGAGTGCGGGCCTCTACGGGCCGCTGAGCCGCTCGACGGTGGCTGAGAACTCGGCCACGGTGTCACCGATAACGTCGGCGACGGGGCGGACCGAGTCGATGCGACCGGCGACTTCGCCGGTCAATGCGATTGCGGCGTTCATGTCGCCACCGAAGTACAGATCCTGCGCGTTGCCGAAGTCGCCAAAGACGTTGTGCTCCGCGGTGACGAGCCCCTCGGTGCGGTCGGTGCGCAGTGCCCGGAGTGCGGGGGAGTGGCGCTGGTTCAGGAACAGGGTGTCGGTCTCGGCCGCGT
>CALDGN010000102.1 GCA_937942965.1 uncultured Acidimicrobiales bacterium
GGATCACTCGGGTTCCTCTACGGCAGCGTCGGTGACGACATCATCAACGGCGGCGACGCAAACATCGAGATCATCGTTGGCGGCGGAGGTGTTGATGTGCTCAATGGCAACCCTGGTTTCGACTTGGTCTTCGGCGGCAGCGACGACGACGCCATGGACGGTGGGCCCGACTTCGACATCGGATGGGGCGGCTCAGGCACGGACACTTGCACGAGCTTCTCGTTCCAGTTCTCCTGCTGACACGACGCACCGAGCCTCGCGCCGAGGGGCAATGCTCCCTCGGCGCTATCGGCGTGCGGCGCCCTTGCGTGTAGGTCGCCATGCCATCGAGATGGTCACCGCGCCATCGCGTTACGTCGAGGCATCGATGGTCTAGGCGCAGCGGGCCACAACCGGCCAGACTGTCGACATGAGCGCAACGAGTGAAGGTACGGCCAGCAACGGCGATGTCGAGCTGCCGTGGATGCACAATCCGGCGGCTGCTGGCACCGAGCAACCGGAGCCGCTGCTGTTGGTGAACGGCCTGGGAAGTCCGCGGGTCTCCTACGAAGACGGCTTCGTCGCTGAGCTAAACGCCCGAGGCTTCGACGTCGTTCGCTATGACAACCGCGACGCTGGCCGCGGGACCTCGACTGAGGGCGGCTACCTCCTCGCCGACATGGCTAACGATGCCATTGCGGTGCTCGACGCCGTCGGCTGGGACACCGCCCACGTCTTCGGCATGAGCATGGGCGGTATGATCGTCCAGCAACTGGGTATCGACCACGCCGATCGGCTGCGCTCGATCGTCTCGCTCATGTCGACCACCGGCAACCCCGAGTACGGCACGTCGAGCAAAGAAGCCCGCACCGCGCTGATGGAACCGGCGCCGACCGATCGTGACGGCTGGCTCGAGCACCGGGTGCGCACCGAACAGGTCTGGGCCTCCCCCGCCGAGTGGACCGAAGAGAAGAGTCGGGCCAAGGGCGAGCTCATGTACGACTACGGCGTCCAACCCAAGGGCGTCGTCAATCAGTACACGGCGATCATGAAGTCACCGCCCCGCGAAGATGCGCTTCGCAACGTCACTGTTCGCACGCTCGTCATGCACGGCACCGAAGACACGCTTCTGCACCCCAGCGGTGGTGAACGCACCGCAGAGGTCATGCCCAACGCCGAGTACCACCCACTCGTTGGCATGGGCCACGACCTGCCCGCCGCCTACTGGGGACCAATCTCGGACCGGGTATCACAGCACGTAGCGTCGCTCAGCTGAGCGCCTGACCGCGAGCAACGACGCGGTTGCGCCCTTCAGCCTTGGCCCGGTACAGCGCGACGTCGGCAGCGTGCAGCGTCGCTTCGGCAGCGGCTGCTGCACCTGAAGCAACGCCGGCGCTCGCTGTAACCGTGAGCCCATCGGCGATGAGACTCCACGGTTCGGATTCGATCGCGGACCGGATGCGTTCCGCAAGGTCGACTGAGGCCTGCACGTCACCCGATGCGGGCAGCACGACGAACTCCTCGCCGCCGTAGCGGGCGACGTGATTCTCGTCCCCGCAGAGGTCCTGCAGGATCGCTCCGATACGACGCAGAACTGCGTCGCCCGTCTGGTGGGAGTACCGGTCGTTGATCAACTTGAAGCGGTCGAGGTCGATCAGAATCACTGCGATGTCGTCATCGTTCGTCGACCGGACGTCGAGTGACGTGTCGAACCAGCCTCGTGAACTCACGCCGGTCAAGGCATCCGAACGGTTGCGTTCGGTGAGTGCGATACCCAATTGTTCGGCCCGCGCCCGAGCACGGATCTGTTCGATCGCAGCGCCCATCGATCGGCCGTAGCGGCGGCTGGCTGCGTCGGCGCGATTACTCGCCTGCTGATAGGCCAACTCATACTCACCGAGTGCGGCGTGACATGCAGCGCGCTCGGCCAGGATGCGGTCAAGGTGATGAACCTCGGTCGCCATCGGCCCTTCGGCGGCGTCGAGATGGGTCAACGCGTTGCGGATACGGCCGCAACGCCGGTCGATGATCGCGGCGACGAGGTACACGTACCCCTGCAGCAGCGGTTGCGATCCTTCAGGAGCCGCCAAGGCCAGACCAATTTGGGCCTGCGCCTCGTCAAGGTCGTCCCGCAGCAGTGCGACTTCCGCAAGGATCAGTTGCCCACTGAGCAGATGAATGAGCTTGGACGAGCCCTCGGCCCGGTCGGCTTCGGCGATGAGCCGCTCACCGACGGCGGTTGCTTCGCCGAGGCGACGAACCGCGGTCGCGTTCTCGTCGTCATGCCACACCGCCTCGGTGATCGTGCGGGCGAACGTGAAGCCAGCCATCAACAGCAGTCCATTCGGGTCATTGTTCACGACCGAATCGAACGATGCTTTTGCCAAGTGGTACGACAACTCGAACGCCGAAAACTCGTTGAAGACCAGGCTCAGGTTCCCGGTAACGCGTGGCGACGCCGAATCGAATTCGTCCAACCCGATGGCCGACAGGGCACGCACCGCGTGTTCCATGCAGCTGCGGTACTCGCCGAGCATCAAATCGACGGCGGCTAAGGACGTGAGGGCATGCACTTGGTGGGCGGTCTCGCCCGACGACTCGAGCAAGGGGATCGCTTCGCTGAGTCCGCGTCGCACCTCGGACAGCGGCTCGAAGTGCTGCGCTGCAATCGCGCGAGCCGAGAGCAAGCAGCCGCGGTCGCCGGGCGCCAGGTCTGGCTGCGCAAGCATGGCGTCGATGCGTTCGGACATCGCAACGGCGCGGTCAGGTGACAGCCCTGCGAGGGCCTCGTCGCACAGCACCTGCACGGACTCCGAAGGCATAGAGATCTTTCGGCCGCTTCCCCGACTCGTTGAGATTGCACGCTCGCTACGGACCATGCGAAGCCGTATGGGCCAAATGGCTCCGTTCGCCTCTCGGCACGATGACAGGCGCAGAACAACACGACCGGGCGCTCGACGCGTAACGTCGGGTTCGCTATGACCGAGTTCTTCACCACCGTCCCGTCACCGATCGCCTACGAAGGCCCCGATTCGGATAACCCGCTGGCGTTCCGTTGGTACGACGCGAACCGTGTCGTCGGCGACCGCACCATGGCCGAACACCTCCGCTTCGCGGTCGCCTACTGGCACAGCTTCAACTGGGACGGCTTCGATATCTTCGGCGCGGGCACGCTGGACCGCCCATGGCTGACCGGTGGCCGCCACCCCATGGACGAAGCCAAGACGAAGATGGCCGCGGCGTTCGAGTTCTTCGAGAAGCTCGGGGCACCGTTCTTCTGCTTCCACGACGTCGACATCTCCCCCGCTGGATCGACGTTCCGAGAGACCGCCGCCAACCTCGACGAGATGGTCGACGAAGCAGCCGCCCACATGGAGCGCACGGGCGTGCAGCTGCTCTGGGGCACCGCGAACCTGTTCTCGCACCCACGCTTCCAGGCCGGTGCATCGACGAACCCCGACCCCGAGGTCTTCGCTCACGCCGCCGCCCAAGTTGCAAACTGCATGGAGGCAACGCATCGCCTCGGCGGCGCCAACTACGTCTTGTGGGGAGGCCGCGAGGGCTACGAGACGCTGCTCAACACCGACCTCAAGCGCGAACTCGATCAGATGGGACGCTTCTTGACCATGGTCGTCGAGCACAAGCGCTCGATCGGTTTCAAGGGCACGATCCTGCTCGAGCCGAAGCCGTTCGAACCGACCAAGCACCAGTACGACTTCGACGTCGCCGCCTGCCATGCGTTCCTCGAACGCTACGACCTGATCGGCGAAGTCTTCGTCAACATCGAGGTCAACCACGCGACCCTCGCCGGCCACGACTTCGCCCACGAAGTCGCAGCTGCCCACACCGCAGGCATCTTCGGCTCAATCGACGCCAATGCCGGCGACGACCGGCTCGGCTGGGACGTCGACCGGTTCCCCGTGTCGGTCGAGCAGATGACGCTCGGCATGTACGAGATCCTCAAGGGCGGCGGCTTCACCACCGGCGGCCTCAACTTCGACGCCAAGCTACGCCGCCAGTCGAGCGAGCGCGACGACCTGTTCCACGCCCACATCGGCGGCATGGACACGATGGCCCGATCGCTCCTCGCCGCTCACGCCATGCTGAGCGACGGCGTGCTCAGCACAGCGATCGAGGACCGCTACTCGGGCTGGTCAACTGCGTTCGGCAAGCGCGTCATGGCCGGCAAGGAAACCCTCGACGGGCTCCGCGACCACGTGCTCGAGCACCATGAGCCCGAGCGCCACTCCGGACGCCAAGAGCTCCTAGAGAACATCGTCGCCCGCTACGTCGAACGGGCTCGCTGAGCAAAAGGATCGGCGGTTTCGCGGCGCTTCTTGTAGAGCGCCCGGATGCCCTTGTTCACCGCATTGCTCGTCGTCGAGCTGTGCGACTCGCCGGCAAGCACCGTCCAGGTGAGGTCCAAGCTCGGGTAGGAACGCGACCGCAATCGCTTGCCCATCTCGAGCATGTTCTCGCGCATGCGGTAGATCTCTTCGTCGCGCGAATCGGCGATCTCTGCTTCACCCGCGGACATGAACACCGTGGCGTCGAGGTCCTCGAGCTCTCCGGCTCGTTGCTCTTCGAGCGCAAGGATCGAACGGTCGTGCCACCAGATCGACGGGCTCGCCAACAGGTACTTGTCGAACAGCTCCGGCTCGTGCAGCAAACAGTGCAGGCCGAACAGGCCGCTGAAGCTATGGCCGACCAGCCACGTTTCGCCATAGGCGACTTCTTCGGCGATGAACGGAAGCACCCGGTCGCGCAAGAACGCTCGATAGGTGTGGGCATAGCCGAGGTCCTCGGCGGCCACGTCACGAACACCGGTGGTGCGTGGCGGCGGCACCCACTGGCTCGGGGTGTACCAACGGGCTCGGGCCCGCAGATAGTCGGGCATCGTCGGTTCGTCGAACCAGACGCCGACGACGATTGCTTCGGGAGCCTCACCACTCATGCTCATGATGCGAGTCGCGTCGCGGACCGTGCCCGCCATCCAGGCACCGTCGAGACACAAGATCAAGGGCGGTCGATCGAGCGAATCCGAGCGGTGCGGTAGATCGATCGACACGAAGTGCGTGCTGAGCGTGTGCACACGATCGTGCACAAGATGCTCGCTCGTACGCCACGTCACACATCTGAGGGTAACCCTGAGCCGTCTGTTGACGGGGTTCGGTCGCCTCGTCCTACGATCGCGCCATGCCCGCTGCGCTGAAATCCTGGTCGACGAATGCCATCAATCTGCCCGACCATGCCGACAACATCATCCACACCGACGCCGGCGCACGCGCTGCTGGTTTTGAGCGGGCGCTCGTGGCGGGCACGACGATCTACGCGTACTTGACGCACGTCCCCGCAGCGGCGTGGGGACTCGATTGGCTCAAGGGCGGCGGCGGCGAGCTGCGACTGCGACGCCCCGTGTTCGACAACGATCCGGTCGACATCGTCGTTGGCGGCAGCGACGATGCTCCTTCGCTCACGGCAGAGGTTGCGGGCGATGGTCGAGCGACGCTCGACCTCTGGGAGCGCGTCGAGGCGCCGTCGATACGCGACGGCGAGCCGCTTCGACCGATCGAGGTCGAGATCGACGAAGCGCGAGCCGACTACGGCGTCCGATGTGGCGATGACCTCGGGATCTACGCCGAGCGCAACATCGCCCACCCGGTCACCTGGGCGAACCTCGCCAACAGCATGTTCATCGAGAACCTGGTCACCGGGCCGTGGATTCACGTGCGCAGCAAGATCTATCACGAGGGCCTCGCCCCCGTCGGTTCGACCGTGCGAGTCGAGGCCAACCTGCTTGAGCGGTTCGAATCTCGGGCCGGTGAACGAGCGCTGGTCGACATGCGCATGTACGCCGATGATGCGCCCGTCGCCACGATCGAACACGAGGCGATCATCGTCCTGCCGAATTCCTGAGCGCCGCTGCGCGGGCCAGCGGCAGTCTCCGACTGCGATACTGGGATCGTGCAGCGAGTGCGGGGCGAACGCGTCGACCGGTTCACGGTGCTCGACCACGTGGCCCGAGGCAGCTCCGGCGACGTCTATCGAGCCGAAGACGATGACCACCGCGTCGTCGCGCTCAAGGTGCTCGATCGTGCCGACGCGCTCGAAGCCGAGTCCGCTGCCCTCATTGAGGTCGACCACCCGAACGTCGTGCGTCTGGTCGATCGAGGCACGACCGAAGGCGCCGCATGGATGGCACTGGACTGGATCGAAGGACGAACGCTCGCGCATCTGTTGTCCACCGAAGGACCGCTCGACAGCGACCGATCCCAGCGCCTGCTTCGCCAGCTCGCCGAAGCCGTCGACGCAGTCCATGCCGCCGGCTTCGTGCACGGCGACCTGAGCCCCCGCAACATGGTCGTGGACCTGCACGACCAGTTGACGCTGATCGATCTTGGCGAGGTGCGCGAGCCGAACACGGATCCAGTCGATTCGACCGGAGCGCTCGATGTCGCATCGACACCTCGGTACGCAGCACCCGAAGTCGCACGAGGCGAGTTGCCGAGCCCGGCGAGCGATCGCTACGCCGTCGCCGTCATCGCGTACGAAGCACTCACCGGCGCGTTTCCGTTCCCCGACGTTGCGACGCCGATCGCGATGCTCGGCCACCACGCGTCGACCCCGCCCGTCCCGCCATCAGAACACCGCCCGTCGTTGGCCCTGCAGATCGACGACACCCTTCTCGCTGGCCTGGCAAAGGACCCAGACCGACGACCGGCTTCGGCCGGCCGGTTGATCGACGCGCTTGTGGGCGCGCCGCTCGCAGAAACGCTCCTCGTCGAACCTGAACCTGCCGAGGCCGATGAACTACCGCTCGTAGCTGATGCTGAAGCCGGCGCGAGCGCACCAGCCGCATCGTCGCCTCCGGCCCGCCGTGCCCTCATCGGTGTCGCGGCACTGCTCGCGATCGTCGCGCTCATCTTCGTCGGTTCACGCCTCGGAGGCGAAGAGGAACCTGCCGTCGTTGTCGACTCTGCGGGCTGGCCCGCCGGGCAAGCCGCAGGCCTGGTCTGCAATCTGCTCGAAGCGCCCGGGTTCGAACAGGACCCGCTGCCCGACGGCTACTACTCCCAGGACACCACCAACACAATTGCGCTCGTGCCTGGCGCCGGAGTCGATGGCTCCACGGCGATTCGGGTCGGCTCGACCGGCAACTACGGGCTCTACGCCGAGATGGTCCCCGTCGACCCTGGGGCCACCTACCTGTTGACCACATGGGTTCGCCTCCAAGGCGAGCCAGAGTCTTCTGGTGTGTACGCGAACTTCCTGAACGCCGACTTCGAAGAAATCACCGACGTCGGTGGCCCGCTCCTGGAGCAAGTCGACGAGGCGGGCGAACGGATCGTGATCCGATCGACCGCACCCGACGATGCTGCATGGGCCGTCCCAACCCTGTTCAAGGACAGTTCGGGCGGAAGCCTGCTCGTCGATGAGATGCTGTTCGGGCCCGACCAACAATGCCCCGCTGTGGCATCGTGACGAGATGACTGCTGCCGCACGACTCAAGCGAGTGGCCGATGGTGAAGAGATCACGCTTGAGGCAACCGTGTCTCGCATCGGCCGAGAGCCCGACCGAGAAGTCCCGATCACGGCAAATGCCGTCTCTCGCAACCACGCCGAGGTTCGCCGCACCGGACACGGCTACCTCATCGCTGACCTCGACAGCCGCAACGGCACCTTTGTGAACGGTGAGCGCTTGGGCACTGACCCGCATCCGCTTCGAGACGGAGACGAGATCGTCATTGCCGGTGTCGAGACGTTGCGCTTCATCGATCCGTTGGCGACCCCGATGGCACCGGCGATCGGACGGCTTACCGGTGTGTGGATCGACCCCGACACTCTGGCCGTTTGGGTCGACGCGCAACCGATCGAACCACCGCTGTCGGAGCGGCAGCAGACGCTGATCGAGCTGCTTGCGGACAACGAGAACAATGTCGTCGATCGACAGACGATCATCGAGACGGTGTGGGCCGACGTGGCCGCCGAGGGCGTGAGCGCCGAGGCCATCGACGCACTCGTCAAACGACTGAAAGCACGCGTGCGGCCGCTGCAGCTACACGGCGATTACATCGAGGTTCACCGCGGCCGCGGCATCCGACTCGTGAGCGAGTGAAGGCGACTCGACACGCCAAGCTGACTACGCGTCGAGATAGTTGAGCGGAAGCGCCGTGGTCTGCTTCATCCGTTCCATCACGAACACGGTGCGCACGTCGTAGAGATCGACCGCCTCGATGAGGCGGCGGTAGAAGCTGTCGTACGCATCGATCGACGGCACGACGACACGAAGGATGTAATCGATCTCACCGCTCGTGCGATACGCCTCGACGATCTCGGGAAACGTGTCGATCGCGGCCGCAAACTGATCGAGCCACTCTGCCGAGTGGTTGTTCGTTCGGATCTGCACCAGTGCGGTGACATCGAGGTTGACCGTCGCCGGGTCAATCAGGGCGACCCGCTTTGTGATCACGCCCGCCGCTTCGAGGTTCTGGACACGCCGCCAGCACGGTGTTGGCGTCAATCCGACGTGCTCTGCAATCTCCCGAGCGGTCAGACTGGCGTCCTCCTGCAGCAAAAGCAGTATTTCCCGATCAACTTGGTCCACAATCGATGATTATTGCAGGATTCTGGGACAAGGCGCTACGTCATTGCAGTTCTTGATCGAAATGAGCGAAAACAAGCGGAGAAGTTGTGGGGCAATTCCCGTAGTGTTTGCCCATGGCAATCACCACCTGGTTTACCGCTCACCCCGAGAGCGAAGGCGAGACCTACGGCGAGCATTTTCGAGTCGCTATGGGCTTCTCCCGCCAGCTGATCGGCGCCGGCTTGGCCGCTGCCGTGCACGCCTTGATGCCGAGCTTCCACAAGACCACGGCAAGCCAGCGCATCCACGGCCTGCATCACTGTCTTGAGACCGGCGACCGCGCTGCGATCATGGGACTTCGCGCCGTGCCCTGCCCGGACACGCTCCGCGAAGCCAGCTAAGGCGAAGCCAGCTAGCTAGAACGAAGCAGCGAGCGCGGCGACAGCCGTGTCGGCGCGATCTTCGATCGGCTCACCATGGCCGAACAGCAGCGTGTTGAAGCTCAGCGAGGCGAGCATCTTGATGCTCTCGCGCGACTGATCCACGTCAGCGAAGAACCGCTCGGGGCCCTCGATGACACCGCCAGCTTCGCTGAAGATCGCATCGCCTGCGACGAGCAGACCAGCGCCGTGGTCGATGACGCACATGTGCCCGGCCGTGTGGCCCGGGGTCGCGATCATCTCGAAGCCGAAGACGTCTTCGCCGCCACGCAGCCCCGTGATGGGACTCTGGCTGATGCCACCCAGGTCCGCCTCGCCTGCATAGACCGTCGCATTGACAGCTTCGGCGACGACCGCGTCGATCGAGCCTGCGTGATCAGCATGGTTGTGGGTGAGGATGACGTGGTCGACGTCGCTGTAGTTCAAGCCGAGCGAGTTCAGCGACCCGCCGATTGCACTCGCAGATCCTTCGACACCCGTGTCGACGATCGCGGCGCTGTTGCCTCGAGCCAGCACATAGGCCGACACGAACCCAAGGTTCGCTCGCGCCCAGCGCAGCTCTGCGCCCTCGGGCGATGCACTTGCGTCGCTGAACGCATCGTCGTCGGCGTCGGGGATGTCGGACGCGCCCGACTCTGGGCCGACGGTCGGACGAGGTTCGGTGGACTCGGGCGCTGCGGTCGGTGCCGCAGTCGCAACCGCTCCTCCGTCTGATGAGGATGAACACGCGGCAATGAGCGGCGTGACAACGGCCAATGCAAGCGTGCCCTTACCGACGTCACCGAGGAACGCTCGGCGAGACCGCGGCAGCGGTGTCGGGCGAAACACCCGCGGCGCGTGGCCGTGGTGGTGATCGATGGGGGAACCGTCAGCTGCGTGATTGCCGCACATACGAATCGACGGTACTACCCGATTTCGGCGAAGAGCCGTCGGGGTAGGCGTGTGGCCCATACGGCCCACGTGCTGAGCGAGTTCACCCAGTTGGGGTGCGACGCCGACCCCGTGTGCCGGGGAAGACAATGGGGTCGGGCGCCGCGGTTGTGGGAGTGTCGACGCCAGCAGCGACAAGCAGGTCGCCGACACTCCAGTCGTCTTGGTTCGGTGATGCAGTGCGAAGCAGGTCCACCAGCACCGGCTCTTTGGCGGGCGTCCACAGCGGGTCAAGGTTCACAAAGGACAGCGGATCGCCGTCGAGTAGGCCTGCGAACACCTCGGCCACGATGGTGCCGCCCACCGGTCCGAGCATCTTGCCGCTCATCGAGCCCAGGGTCGTGGTCTCTTTGAGGATGTAGAACCACAGCGCCTCTTCGGGAGTGCCCGCCTCGATGACGGGTCGGCCTGCGGCAGGGATGCCGAGTGCATCGGCGACGGCGGGACCCGAAGGCAGGTCCATCCGCCAAGCGCGACGCAGGTTAAGGAACGCCAACGGCACCGTGTCGTTGCCCATCGGGATGTGCGACATCGCCGGTGAAAGCTTGGTGTCGATCCGGCGCGAGTTCTGGGGGAACGGATGACCCGAGCCGGGCATCGGAAAGAACCAGTCCCACTGCATCTGGAACCCGGCGGGCAGCGGACGTCCGCCGCGCAGATCAGAGGACCGATCGTTCGGGTCAGAGAAGATTGGCAGCTCGAACTCTTCGCCGAACCCAATCGTGCTGTTGACCTGGTAGCCAGGCCGGACCATCGAGTGGCCGAAGCGATAGGCAGCAACTGAAAATTCGACGGGAATGTATGGCGCCTGCTTCCAGCGATAGAAACGTCGGCGAGCGGCTCGGGCGGTGGTGTTCTTCGAGCTGCTCACATCGTCGATGAGGGTCGCCAACGCGTCGGTATGCAATGTGTCGTGCACGAGCAGTCGAACGAAGTCGTTCCACACGACGTACTGGTAGAACCAGCGCACCATCTGCTGGGTACGCCGGAACGCCTGGCCAGCGTCGAGCTCTGGATGTTTGCGCCGCACGCCGTCGAGCGCTCGGTTGTGCAGTTTGAGAAACGCGAGCTGGAGCTGGGAGACGATCAGGTTTTCGTCATTGCGAGGATCGCCGATCAGTGCGATGCCCTGGTGGTTTCGCGGCAGGTCGTCTTCGACGTCGGACTCGCCTTTGCCGATGAGGAACTTGCCGTGATCGCGGGCGTCGTAGAGGAACGGACTTGCCTCGGGTCCAGCGCCGTAGACGCTGTCCAGGTCGAATCGAGGAGTCCGGAAGTTGCGCAGCTTGTTGGGATCGTTCTGGCGCCGCACCGACGAGGTGGGGTCGAACGTGATGTCGTGATCGACGAACTGTCCGAAGTACGTGTAGCCGGCCGCGATCGACTTGTTCTCGGACAACAACGAGTCCTCGGCCTCGACCATGTGCCTACGCGAGAAGTCGAGCAGCGTTGCTTCGCGCTCGGCATCGGTGGCACCCGCGGGAATCCACGGTTCAAGACGGCCGAACATTCGCCCGAACGGCGAGTCGTAAAACGATGAGCGCGGAACAGCGCCATCAACTACGTCATGGATCTCTGCATGTCTCACGGACTTGCGCCTTTCAGGCAGTTGTCGCCGTCTTCCGCTCCGCCCGCCGCGAGCCCAAGGAGAGGAATACCGAGAACTGTAGATCGGATGTCGTGCTCTCGTCAATGAGAGCACCCTCTCATTTGGTTGCGATCGGCACCTGTCCCCCGGGCTTGGCCGCACACGTACCCTGTCGAGATGTCCTCCGTCGAAGTTGCCGTCGCCGATCCAGCACTCCTCGGTGAGTGCCCGCTCTGGTCACCCGACGAAGGGGTCCTCTATTGGGAGGACATCGACGGCAAGGCCATCCACCGTTTCGATCCTTCGACAGGGGTCGATGAGCAACGGGCGCTTCCGGGGCGCCCCGGTTCGTTTGCGCTGACTTCGACGCCGGGCGTGCTCCTCGTTGCGACCGAGCACGAGGTCGTGTGGTTCGACTGGGACAGTGCGACCGTGACGCCGTGGCTCGCGCTCGAAGAAGCCGGCGCTGGCATCCGCATGAACGACGGGCGCACCGACACAGCCGGCCGGTTCTGGGTCGGGTCGATGTTCGAAGACACCAAGGCGGCCAAGACGGTCGGCTCGCTACATCGCATCGATGCTGACGGCACCGCCACGATCGAGCGGACGGGAGTCGGGACCGCAAACGGTCTTGGCTTCGATGCCGAACGCGAGCGCATGTACTTCGCGGACACGCCGACGCTTTCGGTCGTGATGTGGGACTACGACGCAGCGACCGGTGAGCGGACGAACGAGCGCGAGTTCTTTGACTACACCACCGTCGACGGCAAACCCGACGGTGCCTGCGTCGATAGCGACGGCTGCTACTGGTCGGCGTCGGTTCATGGCTGGGCCGTCACCCGAATCACGCCCGACGGCGTGGTTGATCGTCGCATTAATGTTCCGGTGAAGAAGCCGACGATGCCGGCATTCGGTGGGCCGAACCTCGACACGCTGTTCGTGACCTCGATCGCGACCGATGAGCCCGGTCGCGATGGCGTCGCGCAGGGCGCATTGCTGGCGATCGACGTGTCGGGCGAAGGCATCACCGGCCGGGCCGAAACACCGTTCGCCGGTACACCGCCGGCCTAAGCCGCCGAGCCGAGCTACATCCGGAACCAGTCGGACGGATCTTGCCAGAAGCCTCGCCACGCCCGCGTCGACGCCAGGTCGTCGAAGGTGGTGCGCCGAAGGCCTTCGTCAACATCGACTTCGATGACGACCGCATCGGGGAACGCCATGAGCAGCGGCGAGTGCGTCGAGACGATGAACTGGGAACCTTGGTCGAGTGAGCGTCGCATGATGTCGACGAAGCGTCGTTGACCTTGAATCGACAGAGCTGACTCGGGCTCATCGAGAAAGTAGAGACCCTCGCCGCGGAACTTCGAGTCGGCGAGCGCGAGGAACGACTCGCCATGCGACGCGCTGTGGAAGTCCGGGAACGTCGGGCGAAGCCACGTGTCCTCGGCGATGTGGCTGGCCATCCCGTAGAACGTTTCGGCACGCAAGAACCAGCCCCACTTCGGGCGGCGCTTCCACGCCAGGATCAGCTCGTCGGCGAGCGGACTGTGCGTATCGAAGGTCGAGAACTGCAGGTTGCGGCTGCCGCCCTCGGGGTTGAAGCCCGCCGCGATCGCGATTGCTTCGACGAGTGTCGACTTGCCGGTGCCGTTGTCGCCCGCAATCACGGTGACAGCACCGAACTCGAGAT
>CALDGN010000103.1 GCA_937942965.1 uncultured Acidimicrobiales bacterium
GCAAGATCTCGGGTACGTCGCCCACACCGAGGGCGACATCGTCGCCTGGCTTCCAGAGCAACGTGTCCTGTTCAGCGGCGACCTGATTTTCCACGGAGGCACACCGTTCTCGCTCTTCGGTTCGGTCCAAGGAACGATCGACGCCATGGATCGCCTTGAGTCGTACGGCGCAGACGTGCTGGTACCCGGCCACGGGCCGGTCGCCCATGGGCCCGAGGACATCGGCGCCGCCATCAACGACCAGCGCGACTACCTGCGGTTCGTGCAACAAGGTGCGGCGAACGGCATCTCGGCCGGACGCACGCCGTTGGAACAAGGGCAGGCCATGGATCTCGGCCGCTTCGCGGATTGGAGCGACGGCGAGCGACTCGTCGGCAACCTCCACGTCGCCTATCGGGAGGCAGGAGCGAACCCCGACTTCGACATCAACGCCTCGATCATCGACATGGTCGTCTTCAACGGCGGGGCGCTTCCTCGCTGCGTGGCCTGAGCCGGCTCATGGAATGGCACGAGCTCTCGCTCGAACGTCTGCACGCAGAACGCGACGGTGACATCGTTCGCGTCTCGCTCAATCGGCCCGAGGCTCGCAACGCGATCGACCAACGCATGCTCGAAGAGCTCGGTGACCTGTTCTTGGCATTCGAGACTGCATTCGATGTGCGCTTGATCGTCGTCGCCGGGCGGGGCCCCAGCTTCTCGGCTGGGGCGGACCGTCGCGAGGCCGCCGAGCCAGCGTCGACCGAACGAGAGGCGCGCTACCGCCAGCACCTGGGGCGCCGTGCCATGCGCGCCATCGAAGATTGCAGCATCCCGACGCTCGCCCGCGTCCAGGGCCATGCGGCGGGCGGCGGTTCATGCATCGCCGCGTCATGCGACTTCCGACTGACGACCGATGACGCCCAGTGGTGGGTGCCCGAGGTCGAGCTGGGCACACCGCTCCCCTGGGCCGGCGTGCCTCGCCTCATCCAAGAGATCGGTATGGCGCGAGCACGACGCTACGTGCTCTTATCCGAGCGGATCCCGGGCACCGTCGCCGAGGACTGGGGCCTCGCCCACGAGTCATGCGCCGACGAAGCCGCGCTCGACGCAGCAATGCAACGCTGGGAAGCCCGGCTCCTCGAAATGCCAGAGATGGCCGTTGCTCTGGCCAAGTCCCACTTCCGTGGCTATGCCCGGGCCAGCTCGCTTGGCGATCTCTCCGAGACCGACGGCGAGCTCAGCACCCTGGCCCGCCAAACCGACGACTTCACCGCCCGCTTCCGCAACTTCTAACCGGGGTCGCACCTAAAACCGGTTCACGGGGTCGCACCCACGGCCGGTTCACTTCGGCAGCGTCACACCCCAGCGCAAGTATCTCAGCATGGGACGACAAGTACGATTTGACCCTCCGGGTGGTATTCACCATGTGATGCACCGAGGGAGCCGGCGACAACTCATCTTCGAGGATGACCAGGATCGGAGGCGTTTCCTCCATCGGCTCGGAGCGACGGTTGAACGCTCTGGCGTTGTGCTCCATGCATTCGCGCTGATGCCCAATCACTACCACCTGCTCGTGGAGTGCCCCGAAGGCGGACTGTCTCAGGCGATGAAACTCCTCAATGCCTCATACGCACAGGAGTTCAACTGGCGTCATGGCTACGACGGGCACTTGTTCCGAGGCCGTTTCCGCTCACTCTTGATCGAAAACGACGCATATCTCGTCGAGGTTGCGCGCTACATCCATCGCAATTCGATGAGTGCCTCTCTCGTTCAGCAGCCGCTGCTGGATCCCTGGTGCAGCCACCAGTTCTACATTCAAGGTGGCGCGCCTTCGTGGCTCGAGACCGAGCGCGTGCTTACCTACTTCCGAGGTAACAGCGCGACGTTCGCCGAATTCGTCGACGCTGAGAACTCAAGCGCTGCCCGTGCTGTGATTGAGGCGATCGACCAGAAGCGGCCCGCGATTGGAAGCCGTGCATTTCTACAACGCCTTCGACCTGATGCACCCCAGGATGGCGAGACCAAAGCATCGGCCGCTCGCTTGCTTCCGATTGACCTCAATGCGCTCGAGCATTGGTGCGAGACGTGCGTCAAGGCGGCTGATGTGCCGGCATGGATGCGGACCGCTGACCTGTGCATGGCGGTCGGCCGGCATCTGGGCGTGCCACTCCCTGTGCTCGCCCAGAGGTTCGGGTTCGTAAGTGCCGAATCGGTACGTACACGAATCCGCAGACTCAACCAACGAGCACAAGTCGAACCAGAAATCGCACGCGTCCTTCAGGAGGCAACAACACGTTCCCGCCTAGACGCAGTCGCATAGCGCTCAAAGGGCGGTCACCGAGTGAACCGCTAGCAGGTGCGACCCCATGAACCGGTCTTGGGTGCGACCCGGGTTAGTCGTCGTCGAGGGAGGCGTTTTGGCGGAGGCGGTTCGTGAGCAGTTCTTGGACCCGAAGCTCGGCGGTCGGGTACTTGGCCAAGACCTTGCGGAAATCATCGACCTGGAAACGAGCCGCGACGACATCGGTCTCGGCGACCACGGTGGCATTGCGGGGGCGACGCTCAAGGATCGCCATCTCGCCAACCGCCGTGTACTCGCGCACCGTCGTGGCGTAGACATCGTTGAGGTAGACGCTGGCTTGCCCATCACTAATCACGAAACAGGCGTCGCCATAGCGGCCCTGCTCAATGATGGTTTCCCCCGGCGCGAAATCTTCTCGAGTCGCCAGCTTGGCCACATCGGACAGCTCACCATCGGTGAAACCTGCGAACAGCGGCGTGTGCCGAAGCAGTTCCACATCGATCTTGTTGCCAATGCCGAAGAGACCCATGAGATCGCCTTTCGAGTCGAGGCGCCTAGAGCGCCGAGGAACGCACTGCGCTGCGTTGCTGGAACCAGTCTCCCACCTGGTTGAGCGAAAGCACCGTAATAGTCAGTGCCAGCGACGGCCAGAGCACCTGGCTGACGTTGAGCTTGATGTCGCGTCGGGCCTGGTTGATCATGTTGCCCCAGGTCGACTGTGGCAGCTGCACGCTCAAGCCGAGGAATGACAGCGAGCCCTCGACCACGATCACGAATGCGGCCGCAACCATGGCGTAAGCCAACACGGTCGGCAACACGTTCGGGATGACTTCTTTGAACAGAATGGTTCGAGGTTTGGTGCCGATCGCTCGTGCCGCGGCAACGAACTCGCGCTGCGACACCGCCAGCGAGTTCGCTCGGGCGACACGTGAATACGCGGGAATGCTCAAGAAGCCGATCACGAGGCTGATGACGAGCAGACTTCGGACCTCGAAGATGGAGACCAGCGCTAGCAACAAGACGAGTGCGGGGAACGCCAGGATCACGTCGACCATCGACATGATGATCGTCTCGGTACGGCCTCGAACGAAGCCGACGAGCGAGCCGAGGAAGCCGCCGACGATCACTCCGAAGGCGGCAGCGATCGATGCGACGACAAGGCTCACCCAAGCACCGTGCACGATGCGGGCAAACGTGTCACGGGCGATGGCATCGGTGCCGAGCCAATGGTCCCACGAGCTGCCTTCGATGGGCTCGCCGGTTCCGAACTCGAGCGTGTCCGGGTTGAAGCCGTTGGTCTGGACGTTGGGATCCTGCAGCGGCAGGGCCCCGTCGAACACAGAGACATCGAGCTTGGCGTAGATCGCACCAAACACGACGAGGAACAGCCAGAACGAGGACAGCTTGACCAGGATCGGCATGGAGCCAAAGGTCCGTCCGATGCGGCGCAAGCGTCCGACGGGCGCGTCTTCGGGGTCAACCCGTGCGGCGTCGGGGGCGATCGTTGCTGGTTTTTCGGCAGTGCCTTCGGCGAGCTTGCTGCTGATGTTGGGTTCGTTTGCTTGGATCGTCATTGGATTAGTTCCGTCGAATTCTCGGATCGAGCACGCTGTAGAACAGGTCGACAAGGAAGTTGATCACCACGTACACGACGGCCAAGAAGACCGTGATGCCCTGGATGACCATGATGTCGCGCTGGCTGATGGCGTTGATCAACCGGAACCCGAGTCCCGGGATAGCGAACAGGGTTTCGATCACGACGGTGCCGCCGAGCAGCGCACCGAAGTTGATGCCGATGATGGTGGCGAGCGAAAGCGAGCTCGGCCGTAGTGCGTGCCGAGCGAGGATGTAGCCGTCGCCGAGCCCCTTGGCGCGAGCGGCGAGCACGTAGTTCTCTTTGAGGGTGGCGACCATGTCGGAACGAACAAGCCGAGAGAAGATGGCGGCCTGCGTGAGTCCGAGTGCCATCGCCGGCATGATCGCCGTCTGCAGGTTGGCCCAGATGCCCTTGTTGCTGATGCGGTTCCAGTTCGAAGCCGGCAACAAGTCGAGCTTCACCGACAGGAACCAGATCAGGAAAATGCCGGTGATGAAGTTGGGCACCGAGAGGGCGACCTGCACCCCCGCCGATGACGCCTTGTCCTGCCATCGCCCCTGTTTGTAGGCGCCCAAGATGCCGACCGGAATCGCCAAGATCAAGGCGATCACGATGGCCATGACCGCAAGTTGCGCGGTCACGGGCACACGGTCAGCAATCACGTCGGAGACTTCTTGACCGCTGTTGATGTAGCTCTCGCCCAGGTCGCCTGAGAGGGCGCTACCGAGCCAATTGACGTAACGAACGATGATTGGATCGTTCAGCCCCAGATCATCTTGGACCTGGCGCAGCAACTCTTCGTTCTGGACCCCGTCTTGGCCCAGGATGGCGACCGCCGGATCACCGGGAAGTAGGGACGTCATGATGAATGACAGGAAAGTCACGACCAGCAGCGTGGCCACAAGTCTTGCGACCCGGACAAGCATCAATCTTGCCATGTCAGTCTCCTCAACGTCTTTGTTCCCGATGATCCGGTAGTCATTTACTTCTGTACTTCAGGTTGTGGAGGGGCTTATTCCTCGAGCCAGACCTGGGCCCAGCGACCCTCAGCGTTTGGCATACCCGAACCGAGAATGCCGTCTGGTGTCTCCCACGAGGTGACACCGTTGACGGCCGAGTCCGAGATCAGCGCCGTGGCCGTATGACCGGACCACCAGACCGGAGTCTGTTCGGCGATCTGGAGGCTGACAGCTTCGTAGAGGGCGTAGCGCTCTTCGAAGTCGGAAGTCCGCGTTGCGGCGATGAGGTTCGTGAAGAGCTCACCGTCGAAGTAGTTCGAGAAGTTCAGCGGCGAAACGACACCAGGGAGACCCGCAGCCTCGGCAATTTCAGCCGTCGGCGGAGCGAATGCCTGGTTCATCGAGATCGACGGATCTTCATCGTCGGAGAAGCGCCAGCAGTGGGTGGTGTGACTTCCAACGAAGCCGTTGTCGCCACCGAGTGCGTACCCGATGTGGGTCTGCTGGTCGTAGTTCGTGAGGTTCGTCGTGATGAGACCGGTCGAGCTCCAGATCTGCTCAATCACCTGCATGGCAGCGATAAGCGTGGGATCTGGTGGACACGAAAGCTCAGCTTCGATCGGTTCGCCAACGGCCTTGCCGTCGGAACGGGCTGGGTCGTTGATGTATTCGCTCAGCAGCGCAACGCCACCCTCGAAGTCGAACTGTGGCCATGCAGCCGCAACCTTCTCGGAGTACCACGGCGAGTCAGGGCTGAACCACTGGGTGCCAGGCAGCGAAATGCCGGTGCCACCGAGTGCCTCGATGACCTGGTCCTGTGGGTTCAGGTGGACGAGCGCACGACGGACACGCACATCATCGAACGGAGGCGTGAGTACGTTGAACATGCCGCCACCGACGTTGTTGCCCTGGAACTCGAACATCGTCAGATCAGCGCCACCGTCGCGAGCGGCGCGGCCGTCGCGGATGGTGCCTTGGCGAAGGGTGTGCGCCACGCCGGTCGTGCCCGAAAGCACGGCGTCGAGGCGGGTGCCTTCGTCGGGAATTGGGCGGAACACCAACGAGTCGATGTACGGCAGCTGGGTACCGTTCTTATCCATCATCCAGTAGTCAGGGTTGCGCTCCATGACGGTCTCGTTGTCGAGGTCACGGCTCACCATCATGTAGGCACCGGTACCGACAGGCGCCTCATTGAACGCATCGGCATCTGCCGCGGCACCTGGCTCGAAGACCATGCCGAGCGGAGCGCGGGAGAGGAACGCGGGGAATGCCGAGTTCGGCTGGCTCAGCGTCCAGGTGACTTCCATGTCACCCGTTGCTTCGATGCCTGCGAGGTTCGATGCGCCGATCGCGCTGGCCGACTGTGCGCCTTCTTGCCAGATTGGCCAGCTGTCAGCGATCGTCTGTGCGGTCAGCTCGACGCCGTTGTGGAAAGTCACGCCATCGCGCAGGGTGCCGGTCCATGCCGTGAAGTCATCGTTTGGCGAGATCTCGCTCAGCAGCCACGGCGAGTAGCCGCCCTCGCTGTTCGATTCCATCAGCTTGTCGTAGATGGTCGCAAGCATGTTGTAGCAAGGCGAAGAGCAGGTGTCTTCCCATGGGCGCATGCCGACCGATTCGGCTTCGAGGCCGATGATCAGCTCGCCGCCCTGTTGGCGTTCGACGTCGACGGCTTCGACTGCGGTGTCGACATCGCCTTCGGCTTCGGTGCCGGCTTCGGCAACGTCCTCGTTCTCGACTTCTTCATCATCCATGGCATCGTCGTCGTCCATGGCATCGTCGACGGCTTCGGCTGCGTCGTCGACAGCATCACCTGCTGCATCGACGGCATCGCCTGCCGCATCAGTTACCGCGTCGACAACACCATCCGAGCCACCGCACGCCGAAGCGAGTAGGGCGAGCACGAAAAAGATTGCCAACAGCGGTTGGAAACGTCGCTGTTTCATTGGGATTCCCCTCCTAGGTATGGAACTCGTCCCTGTTGCCAGGGTCGAGAGTGGTTGCGTAGTCCTCATGAATCTGAGGAGCGATCGGTAGCGCCGTCGGCTTCGGCGAATGGTGCTTCTTCGATGACTGGAAGCAGCGGGAAGTGGCACGCGACGTAGTGGTCGTCGGCGACTTTGCGCATCTGCGGCTCGACCCGCTCGCACAGCTCGGTGGCGAGGTCGCAGCGAGTGCGGAAGCGACAGCCGCTCGGCGGCGTGATCGGCGACGGCAGCTCCGAGTTGACCTCGGTCATGTCGTCGATTTCGACGAATGGGTCCGGCTGGGGGCTCGAGTCGACGAGCAGACGGGTGTACGGGTGCGCTGGGCGTTCGTAGAGGTCGTTGGCCTCGGAGACCTCGCACATCTTGCCGAGATACATCACGGCGACGCGATCCGAGATGTTCTTCACCACAGCGAGGTCGTGGGCGATGAACACAAGCGTCAGCTCGTACTTGGCTTTGAGGTCTTCGAGCAGGTTCAGGATCTGGGCCTGCACCGATACATCGAGCGCCGAGACGGGCTCGTCGCAGATGATGACCTGGGGTTCGAGCACGAGTGCTCGTGCGATCGAGATGCGCTGGCACTGACCGCCGGAGAACTCGTGGGCGTGCTTGGGACGGGCGACGGCCGGGTCGATGCCAACGGCTTCGAGCATGGCGTCGACCTTGGCGATCTGCTCAGCCTCGTCGTGTGGACCCCACACGTTGAGCGGCTCGGCGACGACTTCGCCGACCTTGCGTCGCGGGTTCAGCGACGAGATCGGGTCCTGGAAGATGATCTGCAGGTCGGTGCGGGTTTGGCGAAGGGCCTCGCCACTCAGCTTGGTCAGGTCGGTGCCGTTGAATTTGACCGTGCCAGCGGTTGGCGGAGGCAGCTGGATCATCGCCTTCGCGGTCGTGGACTTACCACACCCTGATTCGCCAACGAGTCCGAGCGTTTCGCCCTGGGCGAGGTCGATCGAGATGCCGCTGACCGCGTGCACCTTGGCATTGCGACCCACGGGGAACTCGACCACGAGGTCTTCGACCCGCATGATCGTGTCGCCTTCGTCGCGCAGGTGTGCCTTGCCGGTGCCGGCCATCAGTCAGCTCCCTCGGAGGTCGTGAGGTCGGCCAGGATTTCCTCGCCCTTGGCCCGGATGTCGACTTCGCTCACCGAGCCGGTGGCCACGGCGACGGTTTCGGGACGACCGGCAGCAAGGTTGCGGTCCCATGCGGCCTTGTTCTCTTCAGTGCCGACCGGATAGTGGCACGAGAACAGGTGATCTTCGAACGCGTTGACCTCGGGCGGCTCTTCTTCGAAACACTTGGGCTGGGCGTATGGACACCGAGGACTGAACTTGCACCCGCTTGGCGGGTTGATGAGGTCCGGCGGACGACCAGCAATCGCAGCGAGTCGAGTGTGGTTACGGTTCGAGGTCTTCGGGATCGAACGGAGCAGCGCCTCGGTGTAGGGATGGCGCACGTCGCTGAACAGGACCTTGGTCGAGGCCTTTTCGACGATCCGACCGGCGTACATCACGGCGATTTCGTCGGTCCGGCCGGCTACGACACCAAGGTCGTGGGTGACCAGCACCATGGCCATATTGCGCTCGCGACGCTGCTGGGCCAGCAGGTTCAAGATCTGGTGCTGCACGGTCACGTCGAGCGCGGTCGTCGGCTCATCGGCGAGCAGGAGCTTGGGGCCACACGCCAGCGCAATGGCGATCGAGACACGCTGACGCATGCCGCCGGAGAGCTCGTGTGGGTAGGCCTCGAAGCGGCTCTCAGCTTCGGGGATGCGAACACTGCGCAAGAGCTGGATGGCGGTTTCACGTGCCTCGGCTTTGGAAACGCCGAGGTGCTTGCGGATGTGCTCGGTGACCTGACGCCCGACCTTGACGACCGGATTCAACGAGGTCATCGGGTCCTGGAAGACCATTGCGATGTCGAGACCCCAGAGATCTCGCAGCTGCTTGGGCTTCACGCCGACGAGCTGACGCCCTTCGAAGATCGCTGACCCGGACGAGTGGACGTTGCTGCCGAGGTTGAGGTTCATGAGCGTTCGGCTCAAGACGGTCTTACCTGAGCCGCTTTCGCCGACCACGCCGAGCGTGCGCCCACGTCCGAGCGAGAACGAGACACCGTCGACGGCCTTGACCATCCCGGCGGGCACTTCGAAGTGCGTCTTGAGATCTTCGACAACCAGGAGGTCGTCGCTATCACGGTTGAGACGGCCACCAATAGCGGACGAGGTCGCCGTCATCGACGGATCTCGCTCGCGGCGCTCGCCACGAATGACGAGCGTGAAGTTACGGATGCCTGGCACGAAGCCGTGACGAAGCTAATGAGCTTCGGCATGAATCAATTCCCCCTCACCGACTTCCCCAAGCCGCTGATGCGATGAACGTAGCACGAAACCTGCCAATTTCCGAAGAGGGGCTGGGCTCGTGGTGGGCGACATTGGAGCACGTTTCGCGTTGCGCCGCCACGCACGCGGATTCGCTGGGCTCACGAGCCGCGGAAACCCCTTGCGCTGAGCATCAGATTCCACCGGATGAGGTAGCCGATCTAAGGTCTAGGCACGCCAGCAGCAGGCTGCGGTGCACGACAGGGGGCGTTGTGAGCACAGAACCAGTGACCGATTGGGCCGAGGACTTCGAGATCTTCGACGATGCATTCGTCAAGGATCCGTACCCGGTGTGGAAGGACCTGCGCGAACAGGGTTGCCCGTTCGCTCGCACCGAACGCCGTCAGGTCAGCTTCATGCCGACGACCTACGAGGGCGTCCGCGAGGTTGCCGGCGACCCCGAGACCTGGTCCTCGTATTCGGTCAGCGTGACCCCGACCGAGCCGACCTACGACGCGAACGGCAACCGCTTGCGGTCGATCATCAGTAGCGATGCGCCGGAGCACACGCCCGAGCGGCGCCTCATGCTCCCCTTCTTCGCCCCGAAGGCAGTCGAGAAGTACCGCGAGCACACCCAAGAGCTGTGCCGCCGCTTGATCCGCGAGTTCATCGAGGACGGCCGCGCCGATTTCGCTGAGGACTACGCACGACAGATCCCTCCACGCATCATCGCGCTGATCCTGGGCATCGAGCCCGAAATGGCCGATGAGTTCACCACCTGGGTGCAAGGTGCGCTCGAGCTGGGCCTGCAGGACCCAGAGATTCGCGAGCACTACTCGAAGATCATCCGTGAGTTCTTCCTCGAAGAGATCGAGAAGCGGATGGAGAACCCGGGCGACGATCTGATCTCGTTCCTGTTGCAAGCCGAGATCGACGGCGAGCCGGTGCCGATTCCCGTTGTCCGAGGCAACGTCGGCCTCATGCTGATCGCCGGTATCGACACGACGTGGAGCTCGATCGGTTCGGCCCTCTGGCACTTGGCACATCATCCCGAGGACCGGCAGCGGCTTGTCGATGAACCCGAGCTGATTCCGACGGCCGTCGAAGAATTCTTGCGGGCGTATTCACCGGTATCGATGGCTCGCGTGGCGACCAAGGACACGATGCTCGGTGATCGCCCTGTCAAGGCCGGCGAACGTGTCGTGCTGACCTTCCCCGCGGCCAATCGTGACCCCGAGGTGTTCGAGAACCCCGAAGAGGTCATCATCGACCGCCAGAAGAACCGCCACATCGCATTCGGTTCCGGCATCCATCGCTGCGCTGGGTCCAACCTCGCCCGCATGGAGATGCAGGTCGCCATCGAAGAGATGCTCAAGATGATCCCCGAGTTCGAACTCGAAGATCCCGACGCCGTGACCTGGGCAGGCGGCCAAGTCCGCGGCCCACGCAATCTGCCCGTCACCTTTCCCAATCGCACTGCAATCTAAGGAGCTGCCATGCCCGCATATCTGATCGCCCACTACAACGTCGACGACAAAGACCTGTACCGCGAGTACCAGAAGGGTGCTGGACCGGCGCTCAAGATCGGTTCCGAGTCCAAGGTCCTCGTGCTCGACCCCGCCTCGAACCAGGTCGAAGGCGAACCCGGCGGCGTCCAGACCGTCGTCATCGAATTCGAGTCGATGGAGAAGGCCCGAGAGATCTACGAGTCGGGCGAGTACCAGGCCGTCGTCGGCAAACGCCTCCAGGCCACCTCGCTGCAGTACGCCGTCCTGTGCGAAGGCTTCGTCATGCCCGGCTAGCCAACAATCCGGTGGGGACCGCCGAGGCTTCACCGAGCGAAGCGTTTCGAGCGAAGCGTTTCGAGCGCAGCGAGAAAGGCGTACTACCAGCTAGCCGGGCATGACGAAGCCTTCGCACAAGACCGCGTACTGCAGCGAAGTGGCCTGGAGGCGTTTGGCGACGACGGCTTGGTACTCGCCCGACTCGTAGATCTCTCGGGCCTTCTACATCGACTCGAATTCGATCACAACGGTTTGGACGCCGCCGGGCTCGCCTTCGACCTGG
>CALDGN010000104.1 GCA_937942965.1 uncultured Acidimicrobiales bacterium
CACGATTGCATCGGCCCGTTCGGGGAATGAAAGTGCTGGGAACAGCAACGCCGCAACCAACAACAACATGAGCGGCACGCGCCCGACTCGCAGAAACATCACTAGCTCCTCCTGCATGCTGGCAACCCCACTGGTCACCACGGGCGGTTTCGCTCCATCGCAGGACCGCGGAAGCTAGTGAGACCAGACTAAGAGCCTTCTAAGAGCCATCAACGAAACCACACACCGTGGGCACCGGCTCACAACAGGTCGTGTTCTGTCACACGTCGTGAGGCCACTGACCCAAGCCCCTGCAGGCGGTTCGGGATGTGAGTGCCGGGAACGCCGTCAGATGTTCTTCTCGTGGTCGGCCCAGTAGGGGTCACGGAGCTTGCGCTTCTGCACCTTGCCGGTGCCGGTACGAGGCAGCGCGTCGACGAAGTCGAATGACCGCGGGCACTTGTAGCCAGCCAGGTTCTCTCGGCAGTACTCGGCCAACGTTCCGACGAGCTCGTCGCCAGCTTCGACGCCGTCGTTCGCCACGACGATCGCCTTGACCTCTTCGCCGAACTCTTCGTTCGGAACACCGATCACGGTCACATCGGCAACCAGATCATGGCCGCCGAGGACTTGCTCGATCTCGGCCGGGTAGATGTTGACGCCGCCGCTGATGATCATGTCGATCTTGCGGTCGCTCAGCCACAGGTAGCCCTCGTCGTCGAGGTAGCCCATGTCGCCGGTGGTGAAGACGCCCGGCTCCTTGTGGGCCTCGGCGGTCTTCTCGGGGGCGTTGTGGTACTCGAAATCCATCCCCATCAGGTTCTTGAAGTAGAGCGTGCCCGACTCGTTCGGGCCGACCTGGTTGCCGTCCTCGTCGATCACCATGATCTCCATCGTCGGCGTGGCGGGCCCGACGGAGCCGCCCTTGCGGAGCCAGTTCTCGCTGTCGATCGTGGTGATGATCGAACCTTCGGTCGAGCCGTAGTACTCGGTGATCTTGGGGCCCCACCATTCGATCATCTCGCGCTTGACGACCGGCGGGCACGGGGCCGCGCCGTGCAGGACCAGCTCGAGCGACGAGCCATCGAAGGCCTGCTTCACATCGTCAGGGAGATCGACGAGCCGCTTCATCTGCGTCGGCACCAGGTGGATGTTCGTGCCCTGATAGCGATCGATGAGGTCGAGCACGCCGGCGCTGTCGTACTTGTGCTGCATGACGGTCGCCGAGCCCGCCATCATCGGTAGGAAGCTGAACGCCCACTGCGCCGAGTGATACGCCGGGCCACACAGCACGGTCACACCAGGGACGGTCATCATCTGCGCGAAGCCGGCTCCAATGAGATGCCAGACCTCGGGCGTCGTGCCCGGCTCCATCGCCGACAGCGAACTCTTGACGCCCTTGGGGTTCCCCGTCGTGCCCGAGGTGTAGAACATCGGCCCGCCGAACGACTGGTTCTCTGGCTCGTCGGTTGAACCGCCATCGGCGAACTCGTCGAAATTGATAAACCGATCGCTCGTCGGCGCGCCTGCGACCACTGCGGTCGTGACCGCCGAGCACTCGGGGCGATCGAGCGCCTTGGCGACTTCGTCGGCGTAGCGGAAGTCGGTGAGCACCATCTTCGCTGCGCAGTCGTCGAGGATGTAGGCGATCTCGGGGGCAACCAGGTGCCAATTGACGGGCACGTGGGTGACACCGGTGTTGGCGCAGGCGAGCGCGGTGATGAACCACTCGTTGTTGTTGCCACAGACGATGGCGATCGTGTCGCCCTCGCTCACGCCGGCATTGCGCAGCGCGTGAATGGTCTGGTTCACCCGAGCATCGAGCTCGGCGAATGTGAGCTGCTGGTTGTCGTCGGCAAGCGCAAGCTCGCTTCCTCGTTCCGCGGCAAAGCCCTTGGTCAGCACCGACATCTGTGATCCCCCTTGGTTCACTCCAACACTACGCACTCGTCGCCGACCGAGTCCTACGTGCGAGCATGGCGCCATGAGTGGAGACAGCTGGGACGATTACGCCGACGGCTGGGATGACGACCCGGCCGCCCGGGCCTACTCCCGAGCCGCGTACGCCTCGCTTGTCCAGGATCTGGAACAGCGCGGGCGGTCCCTCGATCAGATGCGCGTGCTCGACTTCGGATGTGGCACCGGCTTGTTAACCGAGCAGCTCGTCGACCAAGCCGGATCGGTACACGGCGTCGACATCTCGCCCAAGATGCTCGCGGTCCTCGAGGAAAAAGCGACCCGACTCGGCTGGACCAACGTGACCACCTCAACGACGGTGCCGCCTGACGGCGCCTGGGACCTGA
Source organism: uncultured Acidimicrobiales bacterium (assembly GCA_937942965.1). GTDB lineage: Bacteria > Actinomycetota > Acidimicrobiia > Acidimicrobiales > UBA10347 > UBA10347. Next base: position 2,283 of record CALDGN010000104.1, read on the forward strand.
TCGTCTGCTCGTCGGTCTGTTCTTTCCTCGACGACTATCCCGGCACCGTGAGCCAGATCACGGCGCAGCTCAACCCGGGCGGCGTCTTCATCCAGTGGGACTGGGAAGCGACCGAAGGCGACGAGGGCCACGGACTCACCCGCACCCAGATCGACGAAGCGCTGCGCAGTGCTGGCCTGCTCGACATCGACGTCCGCACCGCGTTCTCCATCCCGTTCGAGGATCAGATGATGGAGCCGCTCGCGGGCTCAGGAATCCGCCGCTAGGAGTTTCGTCTGTGGGCCGGTGGAGACGCACGAACTAGCTTCGAAGCATCAACGACGAAGGGCTCCTCTCGTGAAAATCGGCATGGTCTATCCGCAGATCGAGACCGGCGGAGATCCCGGCGCCGTTCGAGCGCTCGGCGACGCCGCCGTCGACCTGGGCTTCGACTACCTGCTTGCCTATGACCATGTGGTCGGCGCGGAACACGCTGATCGCGAGCCGAAGCTCTGGGGCCCCTATACCGAGAACGATCCCTTCCACGATCCGCTGGTCATGTTCTCGTACCTGGCCGGTCGCCACGAGAGTCTTGAGTTCGCCACCGGCGTGATCATCCTCCCGCAGCGCCAAACCGTGCTGCTGGCCAAACAAGTCGCCGACCTAGACCTGCTCAGCGGCGAACGACTTCGGCTCGGCGTCGGCGTCGGCTGGAACTGGGTTGAGTACGACGCGCTCGGCCAAGATTTTTCGACTCGAGGCAAGCGGGCCAACGAGCAGATCGAGTTCATGCGCACGCTGTGGTCTGAGCCGCTGGTCGACTGGAAGGGCGAGTTCGACATGATCGAGCGAGGCAATGTGCTCCCTCGACCGAATCGCCAGATCCCGGTCTGGATTGGCGGCTTCTCTGATCCCGCCTTTCGCCGAGGGGTGCGCCTCGGCGACGGATTCATGTTCGCCGGCGAGGGTAAGCGGGTGTTCCCGGCGCGTGAACGGCTACTCGAGTTTGCCGCCGAGGAAGGTCGCGATCTTGCCGGCTTCGGGCTCGAATACGTCAAGACGCGCGGCGGTGACTTCGACACGATCATCCAAGAGCGAGATCAGTGGAGCGCCCTCGGCGGCACCCACTTCTCGGTTTCGAGCATGGAACGCGGGTTCGCAACGGTCGACGAACACATCGAATTCTTCGAACGCTTCGTTAACGGCTGAGCTAGGTTCCGCGTGTGGAACCGAATGTTGACCTCGCCGCTATCCAAGCCTTTGCGAGCAAGCTGAGTCCGTGGGCGCACATCGCCACGGTCGGTGCTGACGGCGCGCCCGACGTCGTGCCCGTCCACCCGTGCTGGGAGGGCGACACGCTCTGGACGATGCTCGGCGAGGGTTCGGTCAAGGCCCGCAACGTCGCGGCGAACTCGAACGTTGCCCTGCACTGGCAGGTCACCGAAGTGGGCGACGGCGTCGAGGTCTGGGGTACTGCCGAACTGTTCACCGATGTCGAGACGAAGAAGCGTTTGTGGGACGACGTGTTCGACTACGACCTGAACGCGTTCGCGCCCGGCGGCCCCGAGAACTCACCCGGCACTGGCTTCCTTGCGATCACGCCACAACGGGCGCTGATCTTGCACCAGTACGGCATCGGTGGCCTGCAGCGCTGGCGAGCCTGATTAGGCGCCGGTCGGAGGATCGACGGCGACGGTTTCCATCTCCGCAGGTGCAACGACCTCGAGTGCTTCGAAGTCAGGCGAGCAGGCCAGCTCGTTGTGCACCATGCCGGGCGGGATCGCCATCACCGAACCCGCTTCGAAGCGTTCGTTTCGGCCGTCCTCGAACGCCAGATCTACCCACCCGTTGAGTACGTAGACGAACTGCAGCTCGCACACGTGATAGTGCCAACCCGTGGTCTCCATCACATCGGTCGCTCGCATGACCTGTGCTCGGTAGTCGCCCCCGGTCGCCTGTTCGAGTCCCGTGTCGCGATACTCGAAGAACGAGCGGCGTCCGGTCTTGCCAAAGGTCGCGTCGACAAGGTGCTGACAGAGCAGCTCCTTTGTTCCGGCCATCGGCTCGCTATCGATGCTCATGACGACGACCGTAGTTGAACCCTGCACGCGGTTGTAGCGCCCGATCAGCGCAGGGCGTAGTGGCCCACCAGTCCGAAGATCGACGTTTGCCGATCGCCGTTGGCGAGCTCGTAGTCGATCGTGGGCAAGAAGACGACCGACCACCGTTCCGACATCCGACCCGCAAGATCGAATGCCAACGTGGCCGTGTCGCCATCGATGCCGATCGGTTGCGCGTGCACGGCCTCGTCACCGGGGCCGAGCAGGAACATCGAGTCCTGCAAGACGACGAACGGATCCGAGCACCCTGACGGATGCGATCCCAGCAACGCATGGTTCACCTGCAGGTCGACGGTGACCGCGTCAGCGGTAATGGCCCAGTCGACGATCTGCAGACCGAGGAACACACCGACGGGATCTGTGCGAGACGGGATGCATTGCATCGGCACGACTTCGCTAGCTCGCAGGTCGTTTCCGACGACGGTGCTGAGCGGCTCGGCGACACCGAAGAGCGGGTGGGCGCTGCTGGCGGGGCTCTTTATTAGCGCGTAGGCGCCCCAGAGGGCAACGAGGACGACCGCGACGACTGCGACACCCACACCTCGCCGGATCATGAGCAGGAAACCCGCACGGGGAAGCGCAGTATTCCGTTCCTGCGAATCAACGCCGACCGACGAACCAAGCGTGACCATCGGCCTCGCCTGCGTCGAGCATGTCCAGCGCAGCGAATGCGGTCGTGAGTTCGCCCGGCTTGGCCCGGAAGCTGCCGGGGCCGTGACCGACTTCACTTAGGCACGCGATGGCGAGCAGTCCACCTGGCACGAGTCGGTCGATCATCGCCTGATCGACGTCGGCTTCGCGGAACAGGTGGCAGAGGACGAGGTCGACCGGCTCACTTGGCGGTAGTCCGTCGTCGAGATCCCACACGGCGAACTCGCATCGATCAGCAACGTCGGACGCAGTGGCGTGCTCCTCGGCGAGCTCGATGGCCACCGGCGACACGTCGCTGGCCAGCACGGTCATGCCGCGACTGGCGAGCCATACCGCTCCCCGCCCCCGACCGCACGCGATCTCAAGCGCAGTGCCACTTGTCGGAAACAAGTCCTCGCAATGTTCGAAGACCGGCAAGGGCTCGATGCCCTGCGGCGCAACACCGAGGCCTGCGTAGCGCTGGTCCCAGCGTTCCCGGTCAGCTCCACTCATGGAGTCAGCCGACGGCGCCGGATTCGCGCAAGGCGGCGATCTCGTCGGCAGACTTGCCGAACTGGGCGAGCACGTCGTCGGTGTCGGCACCCTTGGTCGAACCCGATGTTGCGACCTCGGCCGGGGTGGCCGAAAACCGAGCTGCCGGACGTGGTTGCCGCACCGTGCCCGCTGTCGGATGCTGCCACGTGACGAGCGTTTCGTTGTGCTGCATCTGGGGATCGGCAATGGCCTGATCAGCGTCGAGGATCGGTCCGCACGGCACATCGTGTGCGACGAGACGGGTCAGGACTTCCTCAACCGTGAGCTGGCGGAACTCTTCGGCCAGCAACGCGCCGATTGCCTGGAAGTTCTCGGGGTTGGCCATCGCCGCCATCGTGGCGAAGCGCTCGTCTTCTTTCCACTCGGGATGGCCGAGTGCGTCGTAGAGCGCGTGGCGCATGGCGTCGCTGGCGACGAAGTAGACGAACTTGCCGTCGCTTGCCTCGGTCAGCGAATACACCGACGACAAGAGGAAGCCCGGCGACGCGTCTTCGTCGGTGAGCGTCTTGTCCATCATCCCGTCGGGCCAGAAGAAGTACATGGCCGAGTCGAGCATCGGGACTTCGACGTGTTGGCCGGCGCCGGTCTTCTCTTTGACGAGCAGCGCAGCCGTGATGGCCTGGGTGACGGTCAACGCTGTCGACTTGTCAGCAATCAGATTGCGAACGAGATCTGGGAACGGCACCTCGGGGTTGAGC
>CALDGN010000105.1 GCA_937942965.1 uncultured Acidimicrobiales bacterium
AAGTGGAGCGTGCCACCTGGACGGATCACGCGCCGCAGCTCCGCAAGAGCGGCCATGTGGTCCGGGATCGTGCACAACGTGAACGTCAGCAAGCCCGCATCGCAGCTGTTGTCGTCGAGCGGCAGAAGCTCACCGGTCAGCCCGACAGGTTCGATGTCGACCGACGATGCGGCAATCCTCTTCGCGGCGAGCTTCTGTCCGAGCTCCGATGGGTCGACCGCGAACACCTTGGTGACGGCGTCTGGGTAGTGGGGCACGTTCAGCCCGCTGCCGAAGCCGGGCTCGACAACAACCCCGGCCAGCCCCTCAACACATCGGCGGCGCCAACGTGACACGTCCTCGGATCGCAAGGCGATATCGATGACTCGCGGCACAACCTGATTCGCCCACAAACCCATGCGTCGAAGCTAGCCCTCTTGCAACAGCACCGAATCGAAACAACCCAGAATCAAAACAACCCAGAGCATCGAGCGACGCGAGGTGCGCGGACCGAACGGGGCCGCAAGAATGCACCCGTGCCCAGCCCGCTGCCTGACGACGACGGCGTTGAAAAACCCGGCGCTGTCGAACAACCCATCGCTCCGACTCGTCGGACGTTCCTTGCTGGCGCGGGTGCTGCGGCGCTCGCGGGACTCGCCGCTGCTTGCAGCGACGACGCTGCAGATCCGAGCACCACGGAACCAGACGGCTCGCTCGCGATCGAGGATCCTTCGGCCGAAGACGTCGTCCGGCCTGCCGCGCAGTCGGAGATCCTCGATGGCCTTCCCGATCCGATCGTGCCGTTCCGAGGCGCACACCAGGCCGGCGTCATCACGGCGCCTCAAGCCGCCGGCATCGTCGCAACGTTCGACGTCGTCGTGGGATCTCGTGACGAACTCGCAGCGACCCTGCAAGACCTGAGTGTCGAGATCGAGCGGATCATGGATGCTCGCCCCGCCGTGCCCGAAGAGGGGTTTCGTCCGCCGGTGGATTCGGGCGTCGTCGAAGCCGGAGCTGCCTCAGCCGGCACTGCGATCACGCTCGGCGTCGGCGCATCACTCTTTGACGGCCGATTCGGCCTGGCCGACCGTCGCCCCTCCGAACTCATTCCCATGCCCACGTTCTTCAACGATCGGCTTGTGCGTCCAGAACTCAGTCACGGGGATCTGGCTCTGACGATCAGCGGCCGCTCGCAGCAATCCGTGGCGTACGCACTCCAGCAAGCAGTTCGGGTGACCGATCGACGGCTGCGGCTGCGGTGGGTGCAAGAGGGCTACAACCAGCTGCTGGCTCCGTCGCCTGAGCGCATCGCTCCGACGCGCAACCTGATGGGGTTCCGTGACGGCACGTCCAACCTCGACACCGGCGACACCGCCGTCATGGACGAACACGTCTGGGTCGGCTCCGGAAGCGGCGAGCCAGCGTGGGCGACCGGCGGCACCTATCAAGCGGTGCGCGTGATCCGAATGCTGATCGAGTTCTGGGCCACCGCAGCGCTCGTTCGCCAAGAGCAGATCTTCGGACGCCACCGTGACAGCGGCGCCCCGCTCGGCCAGACCACCGAAGGCGAAGAGCCAGCCTTTGCCACCGACCCGAGTGATCAAGGTGTGCCGCCGCGGTCGCACATCCGGCGCGCCAATCCACGCACTCCGGACGCGGCTCGGATCCTGCGACGCGGCTTCAGCTATCTCAACGGCGCCGCCAGCGACGGCACGCTCGACCAAGGCCTGCTCTTCCTCGCCTACCAACGCTCGTTGAACCAGGGCTTCCTCGAAGTCCAGAGTCGCCTCGACGGCGAGCCGATGGAGGACTATGTCAAGCCGGTCGGCGGTGGACTGTTCTTCGTGCTCCCCGGCCCAGGCGACGACCCCGACGGCTGGCTCGGAGCCTCGTTACTCGCCGGGTAGCCGGCTAGGAACGGAACGCGGGAAGGACTTCTTCGGCGATGAGGCGCACGTTCTCATCGACGTGATGCTTCGGGCAGCCGCTGCCAAAGATGATCGTGTTCGCACCGGCATCACGCCACTGCTCGATCTGTTCGATGCAGTCCTCGGGCGATCCGGCGATCGTGTATTTCGAGACGAGTTGCGAGAAGTCCATGGCGTACTGGTGGCTGAGCTGTTCGGCGGCCAGCGCCAGCGCCGTCTCTCGGTCCTCGTGCACACAGGTGAAGATGTAGAGCGCCGTGTCCACCGCGCCTGGCGATCGCCCGAACTCTTCGCAGTACTCGCTGATGGAAACGACCGACGAGCGGAGCATGTCCGGCGTGTACATGTACGGCAGCCACACCTCGCCATAACGAGCGACTCGCTTCATCGCCGCCTCCTTTCGTCCAGCGACCCAGATCGGCACACGGGGTTTCTGCACGGGTGATGGTGAGATCGTGATGTCGTTGAGCGTCGTGAATCGACCCTCGAAGCTGACGTTCTTCTCGCGCAGCAATCGGTCGATGACCTCGAGCGCTTCGTTTGTGCGAGCACCTCGCTCGGTCACCGGAACACCGACAGCCTCGAACTCGGCCGGAAACTCACCACCGACACCAACGCCGAGGTGGAAGCGGCCGCCGCTCACGACATCGAGCATCGCGACCTGCTTGGCGAGCAGGGCTGGCGGATACAGCGGCACCAACGCAATGCCCGAGACGAGCTTGATGCGTTCCGTGGCACCTGCCGCTGCTGCGAGCGCAACGATCGTGTTCGATGCCGCGACCGGGAAGTTGATGTGTTCGCCGGTCGACAAGAAGTCGAACCCGTACGCCTCGGCCTGACGCGCCTCGACCACGGTGTCGTGCAACAGGCTCATGGCAATGCCGAACTCCATCCTTCGACGGTACTTCTGCTACGAAACCGACCCGAATTAGCCTCGACTTCGTGAGCACTCCGATCGCGATCCACCAACGCAGCTACGAGACCGAAGCCTTCGACGAGGGTGATGGCACGATGCGTATCGTCGGCCGGCTGGTCGACACCAAGCCCGAAGGGCTGGGCCTGGCCGATGGTGAACCGATCGTGATCCACGACATGACGATCGAACTGATCGTCGACGGCGAGACGTTTCAGATTCGTGATGTGCGGCCGGTCATGGATGTGCATCCCTACGGTCAATGCACCAACATCCTCGACGCCTATCGCCAGCTCGTCGGCGAGTCGATCGCCCGGGGTTATAGCCGCAAGGTCAAGGAGCTGTTCGGTGGGCCCAACGGGTGCAGCCACGTCGGTGCACTCCTCATCGCGCTTGGCCCCGTCGCCATTCAGGCGAGCTGGGGTATGGCCCGCTTGGGTGCGGACCCGGCTGACTGGTCCCAGGTCGAGTTCGACCCAGAGGATGCCGAACGTCAGCTGCGACTCAACGAGAACACGTGCCACGTGTGGAACAGCGACGGCTCGCAGATCGCGCTGCTACGAAAAGGCGAGAAGCCGGTCCGTCCCACATGGGAAACGGACCGGCTTGTAAAGCTGGGGCTGATCGATCAACCCGTGGAGGGGAGATCGGACTAACCGACGGCCACAGCCCTAGCTCTCGTCGTCCTCGTCGGCGTCGTCTTCGTCGTCGAGTTCGTCGGCTTCATCCTCGTCGAGTTCCATCTCGAAGATTTCGAAGTCGTCGCTCAGGCCCTCAAGGATCGGATCGCACGACTCGAACGCTGCATCGAGCGCCTCGAAGTCAAGCGCTGACTCGTCACCTGACTCTTCAGCAGCATCGAGCGCCTCGAAGTCCACGCCAGCATCGACCAAGCACTGGTCGAACTGCTCGAACACGGCTTCGTCTTCAGCCGAGATCTCGAACATCTCGCCATCGCCGTCACCGAGTTCGACCTCAAACATGTCGTCCTGGAAGTCCTCGGACAGGTTCTCGAGGATCGGGTCACACGCTGCGAAGGCTGCGTCCAGCGCCTCGTCGTCGCCTTCGAAGACCTCGACCATGACGTCGCCATCGCTGGCTTCTTCGCCTTCGTCGACCTCGTCTGCCTCAACGGCCTCGAACGCTTCAAAGTCGACACCGTTGTCGACGAGGCACTGGTCGAACTGCTCCCAGACCGCCTCGTCCTCAGCCGAGATCTCGAACATCTCGAAGTCCTCGCTGAGGCCCTCGAGAATCGGGTCGCATGACTCGAACGCTGCGTCCAGCGCTTCGAAGGCTGATTCGTCCAGGTCGAGCGCCGACTCGTCACCGGCTTCTTCGGCCGCATCGAGCGCCTCGAAGTCGACACCGGCATCGACCAGACACTGGTCGAACTGTTCCCAGACTGCTTCGTCCTCGGCCGAGATCTCGAAGTCCTCGAACTCGCCTTCGTCGCCTTCGGTGACCTCCATGACCCGCACCTGAGCGGCGGGTTGGTCGACCTCGGTGAGCACGGTCGTGCCTGCGGTCTGGGCTCCCGCAACACCGCCGATGGCGGCAGCGATGAGCCCAGCGAGCAGACCGGCGCCGGCAACGGCACCCAAGCGGCGGCGTGGCGGTGTCGCTGCCGGGCCGGTCGAATGTGACGGGTTTTCAGGGGCCGGATCGGGAGTCGATCCAGTGGGGGTATTCGTGTGCATGGTTCCTTCCAAGGTGCGCATGACTCCTCCGGCGTTCGGAGGTAGCTGCAGCATGACGAAACGAACCTGAGAGAACGATTGGAAGACGCCGGACCGTTCTTCATCAAATTCCAATGATCCGACCGCCACACTGTTCTTATGCGCGTGTTGCTGGTCGAAGACGAAGAACGGCTTGCGCGCATCATCGCGGCGGGTTTGCACGACGAAGGTATTGATGTCGAGATCGAGCACGAAGGCGAATCCGGGCTCTGGCGGGCGCTCGAAGGCAGCTATGACGCCATCATCCTCGACATCATGTTGCCGAAGAAGAACGGCTACGAAGTCTGCCGAGATCTTCGGTCCGCCGAGTGCTGGACACCGGTGCTGATGCTGACGGCCAAAGACGGCGAATACGACGAGGCCGAGGCCCTCGACATCGGCGCCGATGATTTCCTGCGCAAGCCGTTCTCGTTCGTCGTGCTCCTCGCCCGGCTCCGCGCACTCGTACGTCGAGGCACCCCAGCCCGTCCGGCCGTGCTCGAAATCGGATCGCTGACACTCG
>CALDGN010000106.1 GCA_937942965.1 uncultured Acidimicrobiales bacterium
CGCCATCCCGTGCGAAGTCGTCACCGGCGACGGCTTGACAGCGCCCGAAATCGACCTCACCTTTACCGGCCAAACCGACACCGCGTGTGATTTGGACCCGAACGGCGCCGAGGCGTTCCCTGACAAGCCCGTTCGCCTGGCGTTGCTGTTCTCCATGTTCATGCACGCCGGCTGGATGCACCTGGGCGGCAACATGCTGTTCCTGTGGATCTTCGGCAACAACGTCGAAGACCACCTCGGGCCCGTGATCTATCTGCTCTTCTATCTCGTGGGCGGGTTCGCCGCGTCGGCTGCTCATATCGGGTTGCAGCCCGACAGCACGATCCCCGTCGTCGGCGCATCAGGGGCGGTGGCCGCAGTTATGGGGGCGTATGCGATCTGGTTCCCGAACGCGCCAATACGCACGCTGATCTTCATCATCCTCAAAGACATCAAAGCCAAGTGGTGGCTCGGCTTCTGGTTCCTCAGCCAGTTCTTCATCGGCGCCGACAGCGGCATCGCCTGGGCTGCACACGTCGGCGGCTTCGTGTTCGGCGCCGCCATCGGGCTTCTGGTCCGCATGTCCCGAGGCTCACAGCGCACCGTCTTCACCGAGCCCTACCAGCCTCCACCACCGGCCTATGAGCCCGCACCGTACGAGCCTCCCCAACCATGGGACTCAACCGGAGGCGCCGGCGACGGCCCCTACGCCCAACCCCGCCGCATCACCCGCTTCTAAGCGGCGCTCACCCGAAAACGACAAATGCCCCGTGGCCAAAGCCACGGGGCATTGTCAGTTCTACGTGCCGGCTACGCCGTTACGTCCCAGGTGGGAAGTGAGCGGAGCAGGCCGTGAAGATCGCCGGCGCCGTGTGATGCGGTGACCTCGTCAACCTGACGGTTGACCTCGGCCGCATACTCAGGACGCTCGACGGCACGGAACACACCAACCGGAGTCGGCATCGTCGGCGCAGTCGCCAGACGGCTGATCGCAAACGCAAGCGCCGGATCCTCAGACGCCTCGTCGTGCACGAGCAGTGCATCGGAGCCGACATCGGCAATCTCGACGATCTCAATCTGGCCAGCAGAGTTCATGGCCAGGCCACGTTCCTGCTCGGCACCGAAACGGATCGGCTCGCCATGCACCAAGTTGATCAGCATTGCATCGCGCTTGTCACGCTTGGTGATCTGCGCGAACGCACCGTCATTGAAGACGTTGCAGTTCTGGTAGATCTCGACGATCGCAGCACCCTTGTGGGCGTGCGCACGACGGAACATTTCCTGCATGTGCTTGCGGTCCATGTCGTGGGTACGAGCCACGAAGGTCGCCTCGGCACCAATCGCCAAGCTGATCGGGTTGAACGGCTCGTCGATGCTGCCAACCGGGGTCGACTTGGTGACCTTGCCCGGCTCGCTCGTCGGCGAGTACTGACCCTTGGTCAGGCCGTAGATCTGGTTGTTGAACAACAGGATCTTGATGTTGACGTTGCGACGCAGCGCATGGATCAGGTGGTTGCCACCGATCGAGAGCATGTCGCCATCGCCACCGATGACCCACACGTCGAGGTCGGGGCGAGCCACGGCCAAGCCGGTCGATACCGCCGGCGCACGACCATGGATGCTGTGCATGCCATAGGTGTCCATGTAGTACGGGAACCGAGCGGCGCAACCGATGCCGGAAATGAACACCGTGTTCTCACGGCGAACACCCAGCTCGGGCATCAGCATCTGGACGGCGGTCAGGATCGAATAATCGCCACAGCCGGGACACCAGCGTGGTTCCTGATCGCTGGTCCAGTCGGCCTTGGTGGTCTCTGGAACGGTCGTATCGCTCATTGGAGTGCTCCCACGATGACGTCGTAGATCTCTGCTGCTGTGAAAGGTTGGCCCTTGACCTTGGACACCGTTTGGGCGTCGACCAGGTATTCGGCCCGGACCAGCTTCGAGAGCTGGCCGAGGTTCATTTCCGGAACGATGACCTTGGGGTAGCGCTTGAGCACATCGCCTAGGTCCTTCGGGAACGGATTGAGGTGCGTCAGGTGCGCGTGCGCAACCGAGTGGCCAGCGGCGGTTGCTCGTCGCACGGCGCTCGTGATGGCGCCCCACGTCGAACCCCAGCCGAGGACGAGCAGGTCTGCGTCGTCGGGGCCGGTCACCATCGTTGGTGGGATGTCATCGGCGATGACGGCCACCTTGTCGGCCCGGATCTGCACCATGTGTGCGTGGTTGTCCGGGTCATAGGAGATGTTGCCGGTGCCGTCCTGCTTCTCGATGCCGCCGACGCGGTGCTCGAGTCCGGGGGTGCCGGGAATCGCCCACGGACGTGCCAGCGTGACCGGGTCACGCAGGTACGGCCAGAAGACGTCTTCGCCTTCGTCGTTCTTGGCGTTCGGCGCCGTCGCGAACTCGACATCGATCGCCGGAAGCGAGTCGACGTCGGGCAGCTTCCATGGCTCGGTGCCGTTGGCCAGATAGCCATCGGAGAGAAACATGACTGGCGTGCGGTACTTGAGCGCCAGGCGACACGCCTCGATCGCAGCGTCGAAACACTGGGCCGGGCTGTAGCTGGCAACGATCGGCATCGGCGACTCGCCATGGCGGCCGTACATGGCCATCATGAGGTCGGCGGCCTCGGTCTTGGTCGGAAGACCCGTTGACGGGCCACCACGCTGGATGTTGACGATCACGAGCGGCAACTCAAGGCTGAGTGCCAGACCCATTGCTTCGCCCTTGAGCGCAACGCCGGGACCACTTGTCGTGGTCACACCGATATGGCCACCGAAGCTGGCGCCGACCGCAGAGGCGACTGCGGCGATCTCGTCTTCGGCCTGCAGCGTGCGGATGTTGAACGACTTCTTCGACGAAAGCTCGTGAAGAATGTCCGACGCAGGCGTGATCGGGTACGAACCCAGGAACATCGGGATGCCCGACAGCTGCGTCGCTGCGACGAGGCCCCACGACAACGCGGTGTTGCCGTTGATGTTCGTATAGGTGCCCGGTTCGAGCTTGGCGGGAGAGATCGTGACCTTGTGGGCGCCGAGCTCAGCCGTCTCACCGAACGCGTGGCCGGCCTTGAACGCCGCGGTGTTCGCCGCGACGACCAGTTCGTTCTTGGCGAACTTGGCCTTGATCCAGTCGGTCGTCGTCTCCATCGGACGGCTGTACATCCACGACACGAGACCGAGGGCAAAGAAGTTCTTCGACCGATCCGCGTCGCGAGGCTTCACGCCGAGTTCAGCGCACGCCTCTTTGGTCAGCGACGTCATCGGAACCTTGATGAGCGTGTAGCCATCGAGGCTGCCGTCTTCGAGCGGATTCTCGCTGTTGGCGTAACCCGCCTTGGCCAGGTTGCGCTCGTCGAACGTGTCCTCGTTGGCGATGATCGTGCCGCCCGGAAGCAGACGATGCAGTTCGCTCGCCAATGCAGCAGGGTTCATGGCCACGAGCACGCTCGGGGCGTCGCCAGGCGTGGTGATGTCGTGGTCACTGATCTGGACCTGGAACGCCGACACACCGGCGAGCGTGCCCGCAGGGGCCCGGATCTCTGCCGGGAAGTCGGGCAGGGTCGCGAGATCGTTCCCGTAGAGCGCACTCGCACTCGTGAAACGGTCACCCGTGAGCTGCATGCCGTCGCCGGAGTCACCGGCGAAACGGATAATGATGTGGTCAACCGATGTCTCATCGAGGTTGGCCGGGGCTGTGTCGGTCACATTGGTCCCTTCGCTGGAGATAGACCGAGGGGCGTGCCTGTAACAAAGGTCACACCGCCGTCGAAACTAGTCGCTGCATGGTGCAGAAACGCAACAGGGAACACCATTTTCGGAATCCCGACGTTGGGCCGTATTTCTGGGTGATCATGGGTGGATGAGCTCAGCGTCCAAGGTCATGTTCATCACCGGTGCCAGTCGAGGAATCGGCGCCGCAACCGCACAGCGGGCCGCAGCCGACGGATGGTCGGTCGGCATCGGCTACAACAGCCGATCCGATGCGGCCGACGAGGTCGCTGAGGCGTGTCGAGCTGCAGGAGCACAAACCGTTTCCATTCAGGTCGACGTGGCCGACGAGACAGGCGTCATTGCCGCGTTCGATGCAGTCACCGATGCACTCGGACCGATCTCCTCGGTGATCGTCAATGCTGGGATTCTGTTCGAAGTGTGTCGCCTCGACGAGATGTCGCTGGATCGCGTGCGACGCGTGATGGACGTCAACGTGCTCGGCGCGTTCTTGTGCGCCCGCGAGGCGGTGCTGCGAATGTCGACCCGCCACGGCGGCTCGGGCGGCACGATCGTCAACGTCGGATCTGCAGCCGCGTACCTCGGAAGCGCGAACGAGTTCATCGACTACGCCGCCTCGAAGGGCGCCATGGACACGATGACGATCGGGCTCGCCCGCGAAGTTGCTGATGAAGGCATCCGCGTCAACTGTGTGCGTCCGGGACTGATCGACACGACGATTCACGCCGACGCGGGCGTGCCGGACCGGGTTGAGCTGTTGAAGGGCAACATCCCGATGCAACGTGGCGGCACCCCGGACGAGGTCGCCGATCTGATCCTGTATCTGGCGGGCGACCGATCCACCTATGTGACGGGCAGCTTGATCAACGTGTCCGGCGGCCGCTAGGTACGTCTGGCCGAGAGTGTCGCACCCTGCGCGTAGCTTCTCGAGGACAGCCCCACGGCTGCTTCGGCTTCCCCCGAAACTCCAAACCTCTGGAGAACCACCGTGGCAACGTCCTCAACCATCACACCCCAGGCTGGCACCGACTCGACGTCATCTCAGGCTGAGCTGCCGATCGCCTGTAATCACGCGCTGATCATCGGCGAGCTCGTCACCGAGCCCGAGACCCGTTCGCTGCCAGGCGGTACCGAGCTGCTTTCGTTCAGTCTCACCGTGCGGCGCACTGGCGCCCAGACAACGTCGGTGCCGATGGTCTGGTACGACCCGCCCAAGCGCGTTCATTCCTGGAAGCTCGGGGTGCACATCGTTGCGACCGGATCCGTCGTGCGCCGTTTCTACCGGGCTGGAGCCGTCACGGCCTCTCGCACCGAGGTCACCGTCGACCAGGCCGACCTCGTAACCCGACGTGCCGCGGCGAAACGCATCGTCAGCCAAGCGAACGATCGCTTGGCGGCAACGCTTGATGCTGTTGAGAGCTAGCTGCTAGTTAGCCCGCTCGGCTGCATCGACGTACTTCGGCTCATGGTGGGCGACCCACGCGAAGAGTTCTTTCGCCCGGGGTCGCTCCCCTGCCCGCTCGTAGAGGTCCGCGAGCGCGTAGGCGCGGCGCAGGTGATGCTCGAGCGGGCGCTTCGGGCGCTTCCAGCCCTTGCTCAGCAGCCGAACTGCTCCGCCCAGGTCTCCTGAGTCGGCGAGCGCACCGGCGGCCACGATGCGGCCTTCGGTCATGATCTCTGACGCTGGCGACGCTTCGCGGAGCTCGTCCCACAACCACGCCACGTCGGCGTAGTTGCCAACGGCCCGGTGGGCATCAGCCAAGACCGGGTTGTTGTCGGGCAGACCGGAGTGCTCGCGCACTTCCTCGAGTACTTCGATTGCTTCGCGCCAGCGACCGAGGCTGTACAGGGTGAGGCCCCACATCTCGGTGACTTCGAGGACGCCAGGGGCTTTGCGGTACAGGCTCTGAGCAATCGGTTGTGCTGCGCCGGCGCGGCCTGCGTCAAGATGATCGGCAGCGGCATTCAGGTCACGCCATGCACGGCCGCCGGCACTATTGCCGAGCAGGTCCGCGAGTGCGTACTTGGGATCCGGAAGCTTGCGGGGCACGAGCGTAGACCGCTCGAGTGGACCCGAAGGCTTCGCGTCCTTCTTCGGCTTTTTCGGCGCGGCTTTGGATCCTGCGCGGTTGATTGCCGCCTGGGCCTCGGAGCGCAATCGAGCGCGGTTGGCTTCGCCTGCCTCGCGCTTGGCCTGGCGGGCTTCGCGCCTGGCGCGTGCCTCTTCGTCCTCGTCGGGCATGCCGTCGTGGACGTGTTCGCCCGCATCACGGAGGTCTTGCTCGGATGCCTCGTCGTTGAGGCGCGCCGCGCCACGTCGGGCCAGGCCGCCCCATTGCTTGGGACCTGCACCTTCGTCGACATCTTCACGCAAACGACTGCCATCACGGCGGCCACCCCGATCATCGCGGCCGCGTCCACCACGGTCGTCACGATCACCACGACCACGACCACGTCCACCGCGGTCATCACGGTCACTTCGACCACGACCACGACCACCGCGTTCATCACGATCGCTACGACCACGACCACCACGATCATCACGATCGCTACGACCACGACCACCACGATCATCACGAT
>CALDGN010000107.1 GCA_937942965.1 uncultured Acidimicrobiales bacterium
AACTTCTTTTCGCTTCACCATCCAGGCAATCCCCAGCGTCTTTGTGATCTCTTCGATAATTGGCGCAGATGCCACCGCAGCGACGGTCTCGCCAAACGTGAGTGCGACACCGGTGTTGACGATCACCGAAATGATGCCAGCGACAAACGCCCCCCACAGGAACGTGTGGATCTTTGACGACCACGGCTCAGGCTCAACCCGATCGAGCCACAGGAGCACGGGCATCACGATGAAGAGCGGGACAAAACCCAGGGCGAAGGCGGCTGGGGCGTCGTAGAGAACGAACCCCATGAAGCCAAGGCTCGGGAGGGCGGCGAGCAGGACAGGCCAGCTGAGAAACGAGGGCAAGAACGGCTTCTTCGGTGCGGCGACCGTGGTGACAGCGGCGACGGGAACGTGCGCCTGCGCCTGTTGTGCGGAGACCGCTTGTTGGCCGGTCGCAGGAGTGTGCATCGCCGCGCCGTGAATGTGACCCGTCCAGCCGTGGCCGTCGTACCAGCGCCACGGCGCCTGTTGCCACGGATCCTGGTACCACCCAGCGGGTTGGCCGGTCGGGGGAGGTGGAACGGCCGCAGGTGGCGGCGAGTTCTGGGCACCGGCTGGACCGGAAGAAGGGCTCACCTACTCAGTCTGCCCCAACAGGGTCAGCAGCATGAAGCTAGTCGTCTGACGGCTTCGACCAGCTCGGTGGGAGATCCGGTGGCATAGCTCAGGCGCAGGTAGTTCGAAAGCGGAGTGCCGCTCGGGTCAGGGCTGGTGGCGAAGGTGGTTCCCGGAACAAAGCAGACGCCGTTCGCGAGCCCACGTTGGAGCCACTGGGTGGTGTCGTCACACCCTGCGATGTTTGCCCACAGAAACATGCCGCCTGCTGGAATTTTGAACGTCGCCCGTTCACCAAACTCATCACGCACTGCCGACACGAGCGTGCTTCGTTTTCGGGCATAGCTCGTGCGAACACGCTCGAGGTGGGTCTGGTACCACGGTGCCTCCAGCGCCTCGGCGACGATGGCTTGGGAGAGTGTGCTGGTGTGCAGATCACACGACTGCTTGGCGATGATCACCGGCTCGAGAAGCCAGTCGGGAGCCACCATTGCGCCGATTCGAAGGCCGGGCGACAGCGTCTTCGACGTGCTCCGCAGGCTCGCTGTTCGTTCGTCTGGAAAACACGCTGCGCTCGGCTCGCGGGTGGTGTCGTAGAGCTCTCGGTATGGGTCGTCATCGATGATCAGGAAGTTGTAGCGAGCTGCCAGATCGCCGAGGTGGCGCATTCGTTCCGGTGACAGGCTCGAACCGGTCGGGTTGTGGAAGTTCTTCACCACGTAGCACGCCTTCGGTCGAAGGCCGCCACGAAGTGCGTGCTCCAGTTCGGTGGTGTCGAGTCCGTCCGAGTCGATCGAGATCGGTGCGAGCTCGGCGTGGTGTGCGCGAAAGATCTGGAGTGCGCCGAGGTAGTCGGGGTTTCCAACGACCACCACATCGCCGGGGTCGAGCAGCACGCTGGCGAGAAGGTCGATGGACTGTTGTGCGCCTGTCGTGACGACCATCCGATTGGCGAGTTGATCTGGAGGCAGGTCGGCGGGTTGAAAGAGCGCCGTTAGTGCCTGCCGAGTTTCGACCTCACCTTGTGATGTTCCGTATTGCAGGACTGCGCCGTCCCTGATTTTCTGGGCAGCGATCTCGGCGAGTTCGTGGCGCGGGAACAGCGCCGGATCTGGCAGGCCCCCAGCCAGCGAGATGACACCTGGTTGCTTTGCCTGGTCGAGGAGGTCGCGAATTGCCGATGAGGTTGCAGCCGATGTGCGGCGGCTCAGCGTGGGGTTGCGGTCGCTTTCGAGAAGGCTCGGTGTGGGTGTGGGCATCCGGCCATCGTGGTGACTTCTATAGCGATCGAAAAGACCCGCAGGGATCGTAGTACCAGCAGTGCTAGGACCAAGATGCGCAACTCAGCCGTTCGATTGCCATGCTGGAATGATGAAAGCGGTTGAGTTGGGGGAGTTCTTGCGTACGCGCCGCGAGCGCCTCGACCCGTCGACGGTTGGATTGCACGGCGGCTCGAATCGCCGAACCCCTGGTCTTCGACGTGAAGAAGTAGCCGTGCTTGCCGGGGTGGGTGTCTCGTGGTTGACCCGTCTCGAACAGGGCCGCGCCAACCGAGTCTCGGCCGAAGTACTCCAAGGCCTGTCGAGCGCTCTTCGCCTGGACGCAACCGAGCGAAGTCATCTGTTCAACTTGGCTGGCGTACATCAGCCTCCAGTGGCGGCGGAGGCGAGCTCGAATGCCAGCCACCGGCGCCTTGTCGATGCGCTCAATCCGAATCCCGCATACCTCGTCGATCATCACTGGGATCTCGTTGCGTGGAACAGCGCCGAAGAGGATCTCTTTCCGGTGTTGGGCAGGACCGCCGAGCCGAACCCGAACCTGTTGCGGCTGTTCTTCGAACACGATGAGGTCCGCCATGCGCTGCCCGACTGGATGGCCGAAGTCGAGCGACTCACTCGTCAGTTCCGGGCGCACGTGATCGAGCATCCGAGCGATCGCCTCCACGAACTGACGAACGAATTGCGCGCTGAGCACGAGCTCTTTGCGTTGTGCTGGGATCGCCACGACGTTGCACCGTTGGCGTCGGCGGTCCGCGTCATCAATCATCGGACGGGCCAACTTCGCTTCGACCAACACCGACTGGCATTGCCCGAACATCCCGGTTGGCAACTCGTGCTGTTCGTGCCGACCGAGGACAGCTAGCACGCCCGGTGCTGGCGTGAGCTAGGCGCCCTTCAGGAACTTTGAGATCTGGTAGGCGATCTTGGCTTCTTTGGCGGTTGCGTACTCGCGGTCGTCGGCGGCGTTGAGAATGGCCCGACTGCTCCGAACGCCCAGCCAGCGGAGGGGTTCGGGCTCCCACCGCCGAGCCTGATGGCCAACCCAAGGGTAGGTCGTGCGCTCGGTTGCTTCTCCGGTGATGAGGTCAGCCATTGTCCGACCGGCAAGATTCGCCGCAGCAACCCCTTCGCCCACATAACCGCCGAGCACGCCGACTCCAGTGCTTCGATCGAAGTTGAGGCTCGGCACCCAATCACGGGGGATCCCGAGAACTCCGCCCCACCGGTGGGTGAATGACACGTTGCGAATGACGGGCAACAGCTCGATGAGCGTCTGGCGGAGCAACGCATGGGAGCCGTCGTGAATTTCGCCGCTCCGGGTGATGGCCGAACCCCAGAGGTACGGAACGCCGCGACCTCCAAAGGCGAGGCGGTTGTCCTCGGTCCGTTGGCCGTAGATCACCATGAAACGGTCGTCGGAGAACGTCGGCCGTCCCGCGAGACCGATCTCGTCGAACATCGCCTCGGGAAGTGGCTCGGTTGCGACCATCAGTGAATACACCGGGAGCAACTTTCGTCGGCCGCCCTTGAGGTCTCGGGTGTACGCCTCGGTCGACTGGATTATCGAGTCTGCGGTCACGGTGCCGTGCTTGGTGTGCACCCGGCCGGGTTCGATCTCGGTGGCTGCGGTGCCTTCGAGGATCGTGACGCCGAGTCGCTCACACGCATCGGCGAGTCCGCGAACGAGACGGGCGGGGTCGAGCGCAGCACAGTCGGGGGAGTAGGCGCCAGCGCGCACTCCGGTTGCGTTGAGATACGCGCGGGCTTCGTCCGGCTCAAGCAGTTGGCCGTGGCCCTCGCCATCCGCGAACTCGGCCCGCATGCGCTTTTCCTGCGCGGCGTTGCGGGCAACGCGAATCCATCCGCCCTTTGCGTACCCGCACGAGATGTCCTCAGCCTGGGCGACCCGTCCGATCTCGTCGACGGCGTCGACCACCGCATCTTCAAGACGCAACGCTGCGTCCATCGACGACCAGCTGGCGTACTTCTCGGCGCTGACCGCAAGGCCACCTTCGGCCCAGCCGCCGTTTCGGCCCGAGGCACCAAATCCGCAGTAGTCCTTCTCGATGACGATGATACGAATCGAGGGGTCTGCCTTGGCGAGGTAGTAGGCCGTCCAAAGTCCGCTGAATCCACCTCCGACGATGGCGACGTCGACCGTGGTGTCACCGGCGAGCGCAGGGCGGTTGGTGATGTGGCCGAGCTGGTCGATCCACAGGGCGGTCGTTGTCGCAGTGGCGACGAACTCGTCTGGCGTTTGGGTGGGGCTGGAAATCGACATCGCTTGAGAATGTACCTCATCTATTTGTTTCGGTAGTGAAAACTCTGTTTCAACATGGGATTTCGAACAAAAGTTCACGTTTCGCCTCGGAATTACTATCGTGACCCCATGGGTTCGATTCAACTTGTCACAGAAATCCCCGGTCCGAAGAGCGTTGAGCTCGTCGCTCGCCGCCGCGCAGCCACCAGCCAGGGCGCTGCGTTCCTGACCGAGCTCGGTGTCGAGTCAGCCGAGGGTGCCGTCGTGACAGACGTCGACGGGAACCAACTGCTCGACTTCGCTGGCGGCATTGGAGTGTTGGCCGCAGGCCACTGCCCACCCGCAGTCGTGAACGCCATTCAGACCCAAGCAGCCGACCTGCTCCACATCTGCGGCATCGTTGCGACCCACGACGCATCGGTCGAACTCGCCGAGACGCTCAACGCCGCAGCACCTGGCGACTTCGAGAAGAAGTCGCTGCTCATGAACAGCGGCGCCGAAGCCGTCGAGTCCGCAGTCAAGATCGCCCGAGCTGCCACCGGACGTGCTGGTGTGCTCGTGTTCGAAGGGGCCTATCACGGCCGCACGAACATGACGATGTCGATGACCAGCAAGTACGGCCTGTTCAAGAAGGGTTTCGGCCCGTTCGCATCCGAGGTCTATCGAATCCCATTCCCGAACGTCTTGCGCCGCCCGCCGGGGTCAGACCCTGAGCAGTTCGTGGGTTGGTCGATCGCCAAGCTGCGCGAAGCAATGATCAGCCACATCGATCCGTCGGCGCTCGCCGCAATCGTGATCGAGCCCGTGCAGGGCGAGGGTGGGTTCATCCCGGCGCCGAAGCCGTTCCTCGAAGCAATCCGAGCGCTCTGCGACGAGCACGACATCGTGATGGTCGCCGACGAAGTGCAGGCCGGCTTTGGCCGCACCGGCCGGCTGTTCTCCATCGAACACAGCGGCGTTGTGCCCGACCTCATCACGATGGCAAAGTCGATGGGTTCGGGTATGCCGATCAGCGGGCTGGTCGGTCGCGCCGAGCTACTCGACGCACCACACCCCGGTGGCATGGGCGGCACCTACAGCGGCAACCCGGTTGCGAGCGTCGCAGCGCTCGAGACGATCAAAATGATCAACACACCCGAGTTCCTCGACCGTGCAACTGCAGTGGGCGAACGACTGCGTGCTGGGTTGCTCGAGCTGCAAGCAAAGCATCCTGAGATCGCAGACGTCCGTGGGCTCGGACCGATGCTCGCCATGGAGCTCGTCACCGACGACAACCTCACACCGAACCCCGATCTCACGCTCGCCGTCACCAAGGGAACGTTGGCGAGGGGCCTCATCACGATCCGGGCCGGCCTGTACAGCAACTGTGTCCGATTCCTGCCGCCGTTGACCATCACCGACGAGCAGATCGATGAAGCCCTCGCCGTGCTCGCGGCGGTGATGGAAGAGGAGACCGCATAATGGCGAAGCGACCACCGATCCGCATCCTCGATGCCGCTGGCTCGCCATCGGAGATCGGCGCTATCCATGGGCGTGCGTACGCCGATGAGATCCGCACGTACACCGATGCACGCGTCGGCTTGGTCATGTCCGGTCTGTGGAGCGGCGGCCCGCTGAGTCGCGGCGATGTGCTCGACATCGCGGAATCGATGCTGCCCGCCCACGAGGCCTTCGACATTTCGATTCACGAAGAGATGCTGGCGATGGCCAAAGCGGCAGGGATCACCCCTGCCGAAGCCGTGGTCGTCGGAGGCTTTACCGATTTCGTCGACACGGTTCGAGCAGTCGTTGGTGGTCCAATGCCCGAGTCGGTCATCGAAGATGATTGCACCGCAATGATCGTTCCCGACTCTCGTGCTGC
>CALDGN010000108.1 GCA_937942965.1 uncultured Acidimicrobiales bacterium
CCAAGCATTGCACCTGGGGTCGGTGACGTTGGTCCCGGCTAGGGCCCGACGCGAGGGAACTCGACCGTCGCCTGCTCGACCGTGTGATGGTCCAGCAGCTCAAGGTCGGGATCGCCGGCGATGCCCACCGTGGTCGGAGCAGCGATACGGCCGTCGCTCATCGTGACGTCAGCGAAGGGGTCGACGGCGAGCCAGCGCCGGGCGGGGGAGAGGTCGCCGATGATCGTGAACGGCTCAAGTGGTGCGAGCGCGGCCAGCAGGTGGCGACCGAGGCCACTTTCGAGCATGCCGCCAACCGAGCACTGCATCCCCGCGGTGACGGCAGCGTCGACGAGCTCCAGTGCTCGACGCAATCCACCGACACGAGGTGGCTTGATGGACACACCCGTCGCAGCTTGGTCGCGAGCGATGGCCCACAGCTCGTCGGGCGTGTTGACGGCCTCGTCGGCGACCACGGCAAGATCTGTCTCGGCGACCAAGCGACCTGCCAGTCCATGCTCGGCGATCGCAAACGGCTGCTCCACTGCCCGAACACCAAGGTCGCGAAGTGCCTTGAGCAGCGGGATGTCATCGGGCCCGAGCGATCCGTTGGCATCGACCTGGACTTCGAGGTCCGGGAAGCGGCTGATGATCGCCCGCACCGGCTCGACGACTCGGCCTGGCGCGATCTTGCACTTGATCCGCGGGTAGCCGTCCGCGGCCAGCGTTTCGATCTCGTCGAGCATCGTTGGAATCGGGGCGAGGCCGACCGCAGCTCCTGCTGGTGCGCTTTGCCCGGCGGTTCCCAAACGCTCGGCCAGTGATTGCCCACTTGACCGAAGCTCAGCATCGAGCTCAGCCATTTCGAGCGCCGCCGCTGCCATCGGTTCGGCGGCTGCGTCAATCGCGACGCCCGAGACGAGCGAGGCGTACGCACCGGCGGCCCACTCAGTGGTGTAGGTCGGGGCGTTCAGCGCGCTGCATTCACCCCAGCCCTGGACAACGGTGGTGTCCCCGTCGGCATGGCCGGCGACGAAGACAAGCTCTCGGTGCTCAGCGGGCCGTTCGTCGTGCGCGGCGCCCAGGCTGGCCCGCACCGGCAACCGCACGAGCCGCACGGTCGCATGCGTGAGCTGGCCCGCAGCGGATGAAGGAATCAGGGCGTCGGCCACTGAGGCACGGTAGATCGCCGAAGCGAACCAAGCACGCCCCAGCGTTCGCCGAGACGCCGTGCACGAGTGACGCCACCCGAGATCACCCACAGGCAAACCAGGCCGCCGAACTCGAGTAGGTGGATCGCTTCGGCCAGCATCGTGCGCTGGCCGCCGACGACATCGGCGATGGCAACGATGCCCATCAAGACGGCGATGGTCGAGGTCAGCGTGACCAGGCCGATCGCACGCTGAGGTTTGGCCGCGACCGACAACATGCCGATCCCGAGCGCAGTCCCGAACACGCCGTCGTGACGGCTCAGGTGCCGGTCGACGGCATCAACATCGAGCACGAGATTCGAGACGTTGAGGATGACCAAGGTGCCGCCGATGATGAACAGCGCCCACCGCAGCGCCGACACGGCTCGCAGCGAACCGGCCAGCGTGACCGCGGGTTCAGGGATCGACGCGAGTTCTTCGGCGGCATGGAGCCGCATTGCTTGGTGGGCGAGCTCGCGATCGTGCTGGACTGCTTGCAGGTCGTCTCGGTACGCGCTGCATCCGGCGCAGGTGCGTAGGTGCCGGTCGAGCTCCACTGCTTCGTCGGCGCTGAGCTCGCCATCGAGCTGAGCGGAACACAGTTCTCGGTAGTGGTCGCACGTCACAGCTGTCTTGGTCGGTCCGCGGCCGATTCTGGTTCCCGAGCAGCGAGAATGGAGGCGTGAACACGCTTGACGAGCTGATGTTGGCTGCCCGTGACGGCAACCGCCTCGCCCTTGATCGCGTGACCCGTGAGACGCTCCCGGCCGTGCAGAAGCTGTGCTGGCACCTGGGAGACCCGGACACGGTCGAAGACCTCGTGCAAGAAACGTATGCCCGCATGATGCGTTCACTTCCTCGCTATCGAGGCGACGGATCCGCTCGCTCGTGGCTGCTTCGCATCGCCCGCAACACGTGCGCCGACTCGACTCGAGCGCGCCGACGGGCCCGCACTGGCACGTCGTTCGCAGAGCTGCCCGATGTCGCCGACGCGCCTGCGTCGGGCTGGAGCGAGGTCACCTCGGTGCTCGCTGGGCTCGATCCGGATCGGCGCCATGCGTTCGTGCTCACCCAGATCCTGAACCTGCCCTACCAAGAGGCCGCCGATGTGCTCGGCTGCCCGATCGGCACTGTGCGTTCGCGAGTGGCCCGAGCCCGCGACGATCTGCTCGCCGCGGAACGCGACGAACAAGTCGGAAGCGTCGGTTAGCGATAGAGCTCGTCGAGCAGGGCGTCGAGTTCGGCTTCGGTCAGCTCGCCGTTGTGCACATCGAGGACGTCGCCCTCGGCGCTCACGAAGATCGTGGCCGGCATACCCGTGATCTTGAGCGCTCGCTGGACCGCCGCGCTGGGATCAAGCACCTGATCGAAGCTCAGGCCGAGCTCGGCGACCAGCTCTGCGGCGTCGTCGCCGGTGTCGCCAACGTTCACGCCGATGATCGCAACGTCGTCGGTGCGAGCTGCGACGGCGTCGAAGGCAGGCAGCTCGGCTCGACACGGTGCACACCATGTCGCCCACAGGTTGAGGGCTCGGGCTTCGCCAGCCCCAGCAACGGCATAGGTGGCGCCGTTGGCGTCGAGGCGTTCGAGCTCAACGTCCGGGAGCGCCGTGCTCGACTCAGCTGAGGCGCAACTCGCGAACAGCGAAGCCGCAATCACGAGCGCGAACAAGAGGCGGCGCATCAGACGGTCGGCTCCATCAATCGTTCGGGCTTGGCCAAGCCCC
This sequence comes from uncultured Acidimicrobiales bacterium, assembly GCA_937942965.1. GTDB lineage: Bacteria > Actinomycetota > Acidimicrobiia > Acidimicrobiales > UBA10347 > UBA10347. Next base: position 2,896 of record CALDGN010000108.1, read on the forward strand.
AGAACCCCCGGGCTGCGCTGATCACGCCAACCACGAGTGCTGCGCCGATTGCGAGTCGGTCGAGCGTCGGAGGTGCATCCGAGGGAATCAGTGAGCGGCTGAGCGCATCGAACCGGGTCACGCCCCAGGCGACGAGCGTCGCGCCGGCGATGACGCCGAGCCCGTCGAGGTACACGGTCGTGGCGAGGCGATTGCGTACGACGGTCA
>CALDGN010000109.1 GCA_937942965.1 uncultured Acidimicrobiales bacterium
GAGCTCTGCTGCTTCGGCCTGGAACGTTGCTCGCAGGCGGTCTTCGAAGTTGGCGTCGTCGGTCATTGCGATCCTCCTCCGAGTCGAGCCGCAAGTGCGGTGCGTGCTTTGTGCAGGTGCGATGTCGTCGCTGACACCGAGATGTCGAGGATGTCGGCGATCTCGGCCACGGGCCTGTCTTCGAAGTAGTGGAGAACGACCACCGAGCGCTGGCGCGGCGGCAGCGTGTCGACCGCCGCCCACACGGCCGGATCGCCGGCACGAGTCGCAGGTACTCGTGCTGCCGATGCTTCGAGCTGTTCGACGACACGCCGACGACTTCCCTGCCGACGGCGATCGTCGAGCGCAAGATTGATCGCCACCCGCCGCACCCAGGCGCCTGGCTTATCGAAGTTGGCCAGGTTGGCCCACCGTTCGTTCGCTCGCGCCAGCGCTTCCTGTGCGATGTCTTCGCCAACGGTTCGATCGCCTGCCGTTGTGCCCGCAATCAGGGCGATGGCCGCGAACTCGCGCTCGTAGAACGCTGCGAAGTCCTCGGGAAGAGCCCCGGTCGTTCGGCCGTCCATCACGGGTACCACAGCACACACACGTACGAGCCCGCCGAAATGTCCACTCGGGTCCAAAGATTCTTTTGCAGTAGCTTCAGCCCATGCTCACGACGTCAGCGACCGTGGACCGGGCGACCTTCGAGGCTCGCACCGGCTGGCAACTCAAACCCGAAGGGGCGTGCAAGGGCGAGATCTGTGTTCCGCTCGGCGACGCCGCTCCTGACGGTGACGCGGTCGACTTGGCCGCCATTGCCGATCGACTCGGCATGGGCCTCGTGCACGACGAAGCCGCCGGTATGTGGGCGCTCGGACCCGAGACGCTTGGCGGTCGAGCGCTGGCAACAGCTGAGGCACCGAACCTGACCCTGCCCGACCTTGACGGCAACGAGTTCGAGCTCGCTTCGCTGCGTGGCAACAAGGTGTTGCTCGTCGCATGGTCGCCCTATTGAGGTTGCTCGGCTGACCTGCCCGTGTGGCAGGCATTCCGTGACGAACACGCCGACCAGGGCTTCGAGGTCGTCACCGTTGGCATGGACACCGTCGGCGCCGAAGCGTGTCGTCCGTTCATGGAAGCGGCACCGCTGTCGCATCCGAGCCTGATCGACCAGCACCACCGCATGGCCGAGCTGTTCGGTGTGGTGAACATTCCGAACGGCATCTGGATCGACGAGCAGGGCATGATCGTGCGCCCCGCCGAGACCGCTCCCGCTCCCCCATCGTTGGCCCCCGAACGCACGAGCCGGCTCGGCGGAGACGCCATGCCTGAGCGGGTCATCGAGATGGGCGCCGAGGCGGCCAAAATTCAATACGACCGCGACAGCTACGAAGCTGCGCTACGCGACTGGATCGCGAAGGGGGCCGACAGCGAGTTCGCGCTGAGTCCCGACGAGGTCATCGAGCGCTCTCGTCCTCGTTCGACGGACACCTCACTGGGCCAGGCGCACTTCGAGTTGGCGACCCAGCTCGAGCTCGACGGCAACCACGCCGCAGCCGTCAGCCACTTTGCGAAGGCGCACGAGCTGGTCCCCGACAACTTTGCGTATCGCCGCCAGGCCTGGTCGATCGAACCCGGTCCGGACGGGCCGCTCCGTCGGTTCTGGCAGGGGCCGATGACCGGCGCCGAAGCTGACTGGCCATACGAGGGTGATTGGCTCGCCGAGACCAAGGCGATGGGCGCCGAGAACTACTACGAACCGTTCGTGCCGTAGTGGGCGCTGCACAGGTCGCCATGGTCGGGCCGGGTTCGGTCGGGCTGTTCTTCGCCGCACATCTGGCGGCTGCTGGCCACGAGGTCGTCGCGTGCGCTCGTCGCCCATTCGATCGCTATCTCGTCGAGTCCGCAACGCACCCGGTCGACACCGCTGCGACGGTGCTCACCGATCCGGCCGCGCACACGAGCGGACCAGTCCCGTGGGTCTTCGTTGCCGTCAAGGCACATCAAACCGAAGGCGCCGCCGGCTGGCTTGACCGTTTGTGCGGGCCCGACACCCGAGTCGTCGTCGCCCAGAACGGCATCGAACACGACCGAGTCGTTCCCTTCGCGAACGGAGCGACGGTCATTCCAGCGGTCGTCTATTGCGGAGCTGAGCTGATCGAGCCGGGCCACGTCACCCATCACCAGTCGGCGCATCTTGTCGTCCCGGCGGGCGATGACGCCGACGCGTTGGTCGAGCTGTTTGCCGACGCGCTTCCCGAGATCCGCCCGACCGATGACTTCGCGACGCCGTTGTGGCTCAAGCTCAGTCTGAACGTGATGGCGAACGGTCTGACGGCGCTCACCCGTCGCACCCAGATGGTGTTCGCCGAGCCCGGCATCGAACGAGCCGCGTTGCGGCTGCTCAAAGAGACGTTCACCGTCGGACGGGCCGAGGGCGCGGATCTCGATGATGCGCTCGCCGAGAAGATCGTCGCCGGGGTCGTCAAGCGAGGCATCCCGGGCACCTCGATGTACTACGACACCGTCGCCGGTCGCCCGACCGAGCACGACGCGATCCACGGCGCCGCATTGCGGGCCGCGGAACGTCATGGCATCGACGTGCCGTCGATCGCGATGGTCCACGCTCTTCTCGACGCCCGCGCTCCCATTGCCGACTAGTTAGAGAGTCGCGTAGGCGGCGGTCTCGAACTGCTCGTAGAGGCCGTAGGACTGCGGGTCGGCGAACGGCAGGATCTGCGACATGTAGGCGCCGGCGATGCCGTTCGTCCGGTCGATCCAGAAGTAGCTGTTCGCCAGGCCTGCCCACGAGAGCGTGCCCTTCGGTCGGCCGGTGTGTCCGTCTTGCTCGTGGATCTGGAAGGTCAGGCCCCACGACTTCTCTTCGCCCGGGAACATTTCGGCATCCGCCGAGAACGGCGGTGCTGTCGTCTTCAGTTCGGTGACTCGCAAGTCGCCCATCGAGTTGGCGATCATTTTCGCGACGCTGTCGGCGCTCATGATTTGCGTGCCGTCGAGCATTCCGTCGTTGAGCACCATGCGCATGAACTGGCCGTAGTCGGCCATCGTGCTGGCGAGGCCGCCGCCGCCCATCTCGAACTCGGGAGCCTCTGCTGGTGGTAGCTCCATCGGCATAAGTGAGCCGTCGGGAAGCCGAGCGTGCATCCCGGCGAAGCGTTCCATCATCGAATCGGTGGGAGCGAACCCCGTGTCGGCCATGCCCATCGGTCCGGTGAGATGTTCGGCGAAGTACTCGCCAAGCGTCTGCCCGCTCACCTCTTCGACCAGCAGGCCGGCCCAGTCGATGCCGATGCCGTACTCCCAGCGAGTTCCGGGATCGAACGCGAGCGGGGTGCGGAGCGCGTCCTTCTTGAGATCGAACAGGCTCGGTGCGCCCGTGGCCTCGTACCAGCGAGCCATGTCTGCGTTCCAGATGTCGTAGACGTAGCCACTGGTGTGGGTGAGCAGATTGCGCAGCGTGACCTGGCTCGTGGCTGGGCGCGTCTCGGGTTGGCCGTCGCCATCGAAGCCGGTCAACACCTGCGAGTCGGCCAGGTCGTCGAGCACGTCGCCAGCTGGGGCGTCGAGGTCGAGCAGGCCCCGCTCGACGCAATGCATTGCTGCTGCGCCGGTGATCGCCTTGGTCATAGAGAAGATCGCCCCGACCGTGTCGGCGGTCATCTCGACGCCGCTCCCCACCGACCGTTCGCCAAAGCCACCCTGCCAGCGAACTCCGTCGCGATCAACGAGGATGCCGGTGACGCCAGCGACGTCACCTCGCTCAACTCCTGCGGCCAGTACGTCATC
>CALDGN010000110.1 GCA_937942965.1 uncultured Acidimicrobiales bacterium
GTCGAGACGACCATGATGACCGCGGCGCGCGATATCCGGCTGGCCTACGACACCTGCTTTGAGCCGCTGGACCTCACCCTCTCGCAAGCCTCGGCGATCGGCTACGTCCATGAGAACGGGCCGATGACCCAAACCCAGCTCGCTGCGGCGCTTGTACTCGGCAAGGCGGCCACCGGCTCGCTGGTCGATCAGCTCGAAGCCCGCAACCTGCTGCAGCGCGTGCCTAACCCCGATGACCGCCGTGTCTGGCTCGTCGAGAACACGGCCGACGGCGCCGAAATGGCCGTCCGTATTGTTGACGTCGACCGCCAGCTCCGTGAACGACTGCGCGTCGGCATCACGTCGGCCGAACGTCGCCAACTCGCCGACCTGCTCCTCCGCATGTCAGCGAACGCGCAAGAAGCCCGTCTTGAGGAAATCGACGGAACCCCCGCCGAGCCTTCCCGCTGAACCCAAATCATGAACGAACCAACCACAAGTCACCTGACACAGGAGAACCCCCAACTATGAGAGAAGCCGTCATCGTCGATGCCGTGCGCACGCCTGCGGGCAAGCGCAATGGCATGCTCCAGGATTGGCACCCAGCAGACCTGCTGGCCCACGTCCTCAAGGCCGTCGCCGAACGCAACAGCCTCGACCCTGCTGAGGTCGAAGACGTCATCACCGGCTGCGTCATGCAGGTCGGCGAACAGGCGCTGAACATCGGTCGCAACGCGGTGCTCGCCGCTGGTTGGCCCGAGTCGGTTCCTGCAACCACCGTCGACCGCCAGTGCGGTTCCAGCCAGCAGGCCATCCACTTCGCCGCGCAGGGCGTCATGGCTGGCGCCTACGACGTCGTCGTCGCCGCTGGTGTCGAGGTCATGACCCGCACGCCAATGGGCGCAAGCGTTGTCCCGAACATGGGCTTCGCCTTCCCTGACTCGATGCAGGGTCGCTACGAAGAGACCGGCCTGCCGCCCCAGGGCGTCGGCGCCGAGATGATCGCCGACGAATACGGCATCACCCGCCGTGACCTCGACGAGTTCGGTGCTGAATCGCAGCGCCGCGCCGCCCAGGCCACCGCCGAGGGTCGCTTCGAGAACGAGATCATCCCGGTCCCGGTTCAAGTCAATGGCGAAACCGTCATGATGACCAAGGACGAAGGCATCCGCGAAGGCACCACCGCCGACTCGCTCGCCGGTCTCAAGACCCCATTCAAGGAAGACGGCAAGGTCACCGCTGGTAACGCCAGCCAGATCAGCGACGGCGCCGCCGCAGTGCTCATCATGAGCCGCGAAAAGGCCGAAGAGCTTGGCCTCAAGCCACGCGCGGTGTTCCGTCACTTCGCACTCGCTGGCACCGACCCCGTCACCATGCTCAAGGGCCCCATCCCGGTCACCGAGAAGATCATGGACAAGTCGGGCATGTCGATCGACGACATCGACTTGTTCGAAATCAACGAAGCCTTCGCTTCGGTCGTGTTGGCCTGGCAGAAGGAAACCGGCGCGGACCTCGACAAGGTCAACGTCAACGGCGGCGCCATTGCGCTCGGCCACCCGCTCGGCTGCTCCGGCGCCAAGCTCATGACCACCCTCGTCAACGAACTCGAGCGCACGGGTGGCAAGTTCGGCTACCAGGCTATGTGTGAGGGCGGCGGACTCGCTAACGGAACCATCATCGAAAGGGTTGAAGCCTGATGTATCGCATCGATCTCCAAGACAAGTCAGCCGTCGTCACCGGCGGCGCGAGCGGTATTGGCGAGGCTTCGGCCCGTCAGCTCGCCGCACTCGGCGCCAAGGTTGTCGTCGCTGACCTCAACGAAGAACTCGGCCAGCAGGTCGCAACCGACATTGGCGGCATGTTCGTCAAGTGCGACGTCACGTCCGAAGAAGATGGCGCCGCCGTCGTCATGGCCGCCAACGAGATGGGCCCCATGCGGGCGCTCGTCAACTCGGCTGGCATCGGCATGGCCGGTCGCACCATCGACCGCGAGAACAACCCGATGGATCTCGGCATCTTCAAGCGTGTCGTTGAGATCAACCTCATCGGCTCGTTCAACATGTTGCGCCTGTGCGCCTCGGCGATGGCCAAGACCGATCCTGACGAAGACGGCCAGAAGGGCGCCATCGTCAACATGGCATCCGTCGCCGCATTCGACGGCCAGATCGGCCAGAACAGCTACTCGGCATCGAAGGGTGGCGTGGTCGGCATGACCCTGCCGATCGCTCGTGACCTGGCTGCTGCTGGCATCCGCGTGAACACGATCGCTCCTGGCCTCATCGACACGCCGATCTACGGCACCGGTGAGCAGAGCGACCAGTTCAAGGCCCACCTGGGCAAGAGCGTGCTGTTCCCACCACGTCTCGGTTCCGGCGACGAGCTGGCATCGATGGTCGTCGAGCTCATCACGAACCCGTACATGAATGGCGAAACCATCCGCGTGGATGGCGGCATTCGGATGCCACCTAAGTAGTGGGTGGCGAAGTAATGAGCGACGAAGCTGCAGTTCTGACCGAAGCCCGCGGTCGGGTGCTGTTGATCACGCTGAATCGCCCCGATGCGATGAACGCGATCAACGGTGCGCTGTCCACGGGTCTGGTCGAGGCGATCCAGGAACTCGACTCGAACGACGCCTACACCTGTGGTGTGCTGACCGGCAACGGTCGCGGCTTCTGTGCGGGCATGGATCTCAAGGCCTTCGCGGCCGGCGAGAACATCGGCCCAATGATGACCTTCATTCGCGAGGGTTGCGAGAAGCCGCTGATCGGCGCCGTCGAAGGCTTCGCGTTGGCGGGCGGTCTCGAGCTGGCACTCACGTGTGACCTGCTGGTCGCCGCCGAGGGCGCCAAGCTCGGCATCCGCGAAGTGAAGGTCGGCCTGTTCGCAGCTGGCGGCGGTTTGCAGCGCCTGCCGAGCCGCGTCGGCTTCGGTCGGGCGATGGAGATGGCCATCACTGGTGATCCGATCTTGGCCGAAGAGGCCAAAGAGGTCGGCATGGTCGCTCGTGTTGCTCCCAAGGGCGAGGCAGTCGATGTCGCGCTGTCGCTGGCCGAGTCCGTAGCCGAGAACGCCCCATTGGCAGTCAAGGCTTCGAAGCAGCTCATCTGGACGGCACTCGATACGACCGAAGAGGGCTTCTACGAAGTCCAGAACGGGCTCATGGGCTCGGTGTTCGGTTCGAACGACGCCAAGGAAGGTCCCAAGGCGTTCGCTGAGAAGCGTGCCCCGCAGTGGACCGGAACCTGATCAACCGGTAGCGGTGCCTGGCACCGTCGACCGAATCTCGGCAATGGCCGGCCCTCGGGTCGGCCATTGCCGCGTCTGCGGCTAGACGATTGAGGTCTTCACTGCCGGGTTGCGGGCTGGCTGGCTCGTTCGGGCCGGCTCGTCGCTGCTGTGGAGGATGGCGTCCGCGGGGATGGCTCGTCCGTAGTGCCAGCCCTGGGCATGCTTGACGCCCAGACCCATGATGTAGTCGTGGTCTTCTTTGTCTTCGACGCCCTCGACGATCATCGAATAGTCGAGCTCCTGCACGAATCGCACAATCGCTTCGAACGTGCGTCGTGACTGCACCGAGTTGCGTCGGCTCGCCAGCAGCATGCGGTCCAGCTTCACCGAGTGGATCGGGAGCGTGGTCAGGTAGGTGAGCGACGAGTAACCGCTGCCGAAGTCGTCGAGGGAGATGAAGAACCCTTGGTCCGCAAGGCGCTGCAAACGACGGCGGGCCGTCTCAAGATCCTGAATCAGGCTGGTCTCGGTGACTTCGAACACGATGCCGCGCCGATCGACTCCTTGCAGGTCGATCTGGCTCACGACATGTTCGAGCCAGCGCTCGTCGGCGAGTTCGGCAGGGGAGAGGTTGATTGCAATGCGGTGGTTCGGTACTGCGGAAGCGAAGGCCAGTGTTTGGCCCGCGATCTCACGGCCGATCGATGCAACAAGTCCGACATCGGTTGCGAGCTCGATGAACTCGTATGCCGGGACGATGGTGCCGTCAGGGCGCACCCAGCGCATGAGAGACTCGTAGGCCACCGGGCGGGCGGTACCGACTTCGACGATTGGTTGGAACCACGGTTGGAACTGGCCGGTGCCGATTGCGGCACGCATCCGGCGCTCAAGTTCCATCTCGCCACGACGCCTGCCGACGAGTTCGTCGTCGGCCAAAACCCAGGTCGCGCCGTGCTGCTGTTTGGCTTCGTAGGCCGCGAAATCGGCTTGTTGCAACAGATCCGTTGCGTCGGTTGCCTTGCCACCGACAACGATGCCGATGCTGCCGCTGATCGAGACCCGGCGAGGTCCAAGCATGATCGGGTCCGTGACGACGCGGGTCAAGGTCGGGCCGAGCTCGGTTGCCGTCATACGGGGATTGCGAAGCAGCAGGATGAACTCGTCACCGCCGGCGCGGCTCACGATGGTTCCCGGCGGGGTGGAGCGGCGGAGCCGGTCCGCCACCACCCGCAGAACCTCGTCACCGATCGCATGCCCAAACGTGTCATTGACGACCTTGAAGCGATCGAGGTCGACCACGGCGACCAGGCGGTGGTCATCTTCGGCAAAGGACCGTTCGAGCGCATCCATGAGGCCCGAACGATTAGCAACACCGGT
>CALDGN010000111.1 GCA_937942965.1 uncultured Acidimicrobiales bacterium
GTCTTCGTCGATATCACCGAGCGCTACCACATCGATCTCGACGACCTTCGCCGTCAGCATGCAGCAACCGGAGCGAAGTGGCTGCTGCTGTCGTATATGCGGGGCCACATCCCGAACGTTGACGATGTGATGGCCGTGTGCGACGAGCTCGACATCACGGTGATCGAGGACTGCGCCCACACGATGGGTGCGAGCTGGGACGGCCGACCGACCGGTACCTTCGGCCTCGCTGGTTGCTTCAGCACGCAAACGTTCAAGCACGTCAATTCAGGCGAGGGCGGACTGCTCGTCACCGATGACGAAGACGTCGCAGCGCGGGCCACGCTGCTGTCCGGTAGTTACATGCTCTACGGGCAACACGGTGCGCGACCGAGCGACGAGGTCTTCGAACGCCACCGCCTGACCACGCCGAACTTCTCGATGCGTATGAGCGCACTCGTCGCAGCGCTCGTCCGACCCCAGCTGCCAATGCTCGCTGACCGCACGGCGACATGGAACGCCCGCTACCGCGAGCTGGCCGAAGCCCTCTCACAGCTCGATGGCGTGCACGTGCCAAGCCGGGACGATCGCGAACAGTTCGTCGCTTCATCGATCCAGTTCAACGTTGCCCACGACGACATCGGCGCGGTCGTGGCTCGGGCCGCCGACCAAGGCGTGCCGCTCAAGTGGTTCGGCGCCGAGCAACCAGTCGGTTTCACCAGCCGATCCGATCACTGGCGCTATGCCGACGAGCAGTCCGTCCCAGGTGCGTCGGCTGTGCTGTCAACGATGCTCGACATGCGGATCCCGCTCTCGATGACCTCAATGCAGGCCCAGCAAATCGTCTCTGTCATCGACCACGCCCTGCGGGGCTAGCGGTACACGGCCACCGGTTCGCCGAACTGGTCGGGATCGAGCACAAGACCGAGCCCTGGACCGCCCGCTGGCAGGGTGACGTTGCCACCGTCGAGACGAGGGCCGTTCGCGTCGTCGTAGTGCACCCCGTGGTACGGATGCGAGATCCAGGCGCCACGACTCAGACGTGGGTCGAGGGTCGCTCCGAGCGCAACACCTGCGGCGGCGATGATGTCGCCGCCCCAGGCGTCATCAGAACTCATGGGGACACGCGACGCCATGCAGAGGTCTCGCACTGCCCGCATCGCGGTCAGGCCGCCGAGACGTGTCAGCTTGAGCCCGAACCCATTGGCAAGACCGGACGTGATCAGACGGGCGATCGTTCGAATGTCGGTGGCGTTCTCGTCGACGACGATCGGGTGATGTCCGTTGGCTTTGACGTCGGCCAGCTCGGCTTCGGTCGCGCAGGGCTGTTCGAGCGACATGGTGATCGATGCGCAGGCGTTGGACACCTGGAGTGCCTCGACGGTGCTCCAACCACGGTTCGTGTCGACGGCGAGGTCTGTGCCGGGCCGCACAACGTCTGCGACTGCTCTGATGCTGGCGATGTCGTCGTGGATCAGACGGCCACCGGTCTTGAGTTGTAACCGGGTGCTGCCCTGGTCCTGGAGCGCAGAGGCCTCTGCAGCTGCTTCCTCAGGCGTCGCGATGCCGACCACGTGATACGACACGACATGGTCGCTGCGGGCGCCGCCCAGCATGTCGACGACAGGCTGACCGAGCTGCTTGGCGGCGAGATCCCAGCAGGCGATATCGAGCGCGGCCTTGGCCGCCCGCTGCCCCTCGATCGTGGCATCCATCGCCGCGTTGACAACCGTGAAGCGCTGCGCTTCGAGTCCGAGCATCGCAGGGCCGAGCAACTCGAGCGCCGCTCTGACCCCGTCGTTGTGCTCCGACTGGTAGTGCGGCGTGGCCAGACACGCTTCGCCGAAACCCACCGTGCCGTCGTCGTCGATGAGGGCCACGATGGTCGAGACGGGCGTCGCAACTCGAGAGCTCGACATCGTGTAGATGTTCTGTGTCTCGAGGGGGACGGCGTAGACGCGGACTTCAGCAATCGCCATGGTCGGACGGTACTACCGTGGCGCAATGAGCGAAGCGGGCAACGACATCACGACCACGGCAGCGGCCGTTGCGGCAATGCCGTTGCGCAGCATCGGGCCGGCGCTGATGGGCGGTCGTGTCGCCGACCTGGCGATTCACCCCGATCATCCGCACCGTTGGTACCTGGCCGTCGGATCCGGTGGCGTCTGGCGCAGCGATGACGCCGGGATCAGCTGGAAGCCGATCTTTGACGAACAACCGTCGTACTCGATCGGTTGCGTGCGGATCGATCCGTCGCGGCCGAATGTCATCTGGGTTGGCACAGGTGAAGCGGTCAGCGGACGCCACGTCGCATGGGGCGACGGCGTGTATCGAAGCGACGACGGCGGCGACACGTGGACCCACGTTGGACTCGCCTGGTCCGAGCACGTGAGCGACATCCTGATCGACCCACGAGACAGCGACACCGCCTATGCCGCAGCCGAAGGCCCGTTGTGGTCCTCTGGTGGCGAGCGGGGGCTCTACAAGACGACCGATGCGGGCACTTCGTGGACCCGCGTCCTGCACGTCGACGACGACACCGGCGTCACCAGCGCCGTCTTCGCACCGAATGATCCCGACACCATCATTGCAGCGACGTACCAACGCCGCCGCCGCGTCTGGTCCTTCCTCGGAGGCGGACCCGGTTCGGGTATTCACATCACCCACGACGCCGGCGACTCGTGGTCGCACGTGACCGCAGGTCTGCCGACGAGCGACATGGGCCGCATCGGACTCGCCGTCACGCCTGCGGATCCAGATCTCGTCTACGCGACCATCGAAGCAGCCGACAAGGAACAGCGCGGCTTCTACCGCTCGACAAACGGCGGCCACAGCTGGGAGCGGCGCAACGAGTACATCTCTGGCGGTACGGGCCCGCACTACTACCAAGAGATCTTCGCCTCGCCGACTGACCCGAAGACCGTCTACCAAGTCGATGTGTTCCTGCATGTCACGAGCGACGGTGGCGCAACGTTCCGCCAAGCCGAAGACGGCACCGCCAAGCACAGCGACAACCATGTCGTGTGGATCGATCCCGCCAACGACGACCACCTGATCGTCGGTTGCGATGCAGGGCTTTACGAGACCTACGACGCCTGCAAGCACTTCCGCCACGTCTCGAACCTGCCGATCTCGCAGTTCTACCGAGTTGCCGTGGACAACGCCGTGCCGTTCACGAACGTGCTCGGCGGGGCCCAGGATCTGGGAACGCTGCGTGGGCCAACGCGAACGACGCACCTCGACGGCGTGCGCAATCAGGACTGGTCGGTCGTGCTCGGCGCCGACGGCTACCACGCCGCATTCGATCCCGACGACAACGACATCAGCTACATCTCGTGGCAGGGCGGCAACGTGCTGCGCCACGACATGCGGACGATGGAACTCGTTGATATCCGGCCGCTTCCTGCCCGTGGCGAGCCAGCGGAGCGCTGGAACTGGGACGCCCCGATGATCACCGGCACCCATCAGCCCGAGCGCATCTATGTGGCGTCGCAGCGTGTGTGGAGCAGCGACGACCGGGGTGACTCGTGGACCGCGATCAGTCCGGATCTGACCACCAACCCGAATCGCTACGAACTCGCCGTAGGCGAACGCGTCGCAAGCGTCGATTCGCTTTATGACCACATGGCGATGTCCCACTACGGCACGATCTCCGCGCTCGCTGAATCGACGATCGTCGATGGCTTGATGTACGCGGGCACCGACGATGGCCAGATCCAGGTCACCGAAGACGGGGGAGCGACGTGGCGTCGTGCCGCTCAGCCACCGGAGCTTGCCGCGGTGGCGTTCATCAACGACCTCGAGCCCTCACGGCACGACCCCGACACCGTCTATCTCGCAGCCGACGATCACAAGAGCGGCGACTACAGCCCGCACCTCTTCGTCAGTCGGGACCGTGGCCGTTCCTGGACCTCGATCGCGTCGGACCTGCCCCAGGACACAACCGTGTGGGCGATCGAGCAAGATCCTGTCGAGGAACGCTTGCTCTTTGTCGGCGCCGAACATGGGTTGTTCGCGACGATCGACGGCGGAGCGTCATGGACCCGTCTCAAGACCCTGCCGACGATCTCGGTGCGAGACCTTGCCATCCAGACCCGCGATCGGGATCTGGTGTGTGCAACGTTTGGTCGCGGCATCTACGTGCTCGATGACTACACGCCGCTTCGCAATCTCGCTGCTGGTGCGCTCGACGCCGTCGCCACGCTCTTCGATGTGCGCGACGCGTGGTGGTACATCCCGCATCAACCCATGCAAGCGGCCGGCCAACCCACGCTCGGCACCACGGCGTTCCGCGCCCCGAACCCAGATCTTGGCGCCACGTTCACCTTCCACTTGGGCGAGGACGTCCGCAGCTTGGCCGGCGAGCGAGGCCGAGACGAAGCCGAGCTGGTCGCCGATGGCGCTGACGTTCCGTTTCCTGGATGGCAGCGTCTGGCCGATGAACACCTCGACACGGGGCCCGCCATCGTCCTCGTGGTTCGCGATGCGGATGGCACCGCCGTTCGCCAGATCCCTGCACCGGCTACTGCCGGGCTCCACCGGGTCACTTGGGACCTACGCGCTTCGGCGCCAGGACCGGTCGATCTGAGTCCCGCTGGCTTCCGGGCCCCGTGGGACGAACCCATGGTCGGAGCGTTGGTCACGCCGGGCCTGTACCAGGTCGAACTCGTCGGTATCCACGGCGGTGTCGCGGAGACGCTCGCCGGACCATCACCCTTCAACGTTGTCGCCGTTCCTGGTCGCACGTCGGACGTGGACCAGTCGACGGTTGCACAGTTCCGCGTCGAGGTCGACGGCCTCGTGCGCCGGGTTGCCGGCGCTGCTCAGCACACGACGGCACTGCGCGATCGGGTCAAGCACCTGCGCGCCGGTATCGCCGCCACGCCGGATAGTGGCGATCTCGGGGTGCGCCTCGAGGCAACGCATCGCACGCTCGAAGCAGCGGCACTGCTCTTGCTCGGTGACCCGGTGCTTCAGCGTTTGGACGAGCCCGACGTGCCCTCGCTGCGAGCAACTATCGAGACGATCGCCGGCGCACATCGCCAGACCACCGGCCTGCCTACCGCAACCCAACGCGACACGACGGCGCGGTCCGAGACCGAACTGGCCGCAGTCGAAGCCACGCTCGCTGACGTCGGCGAAGCGCTGCGCGCGCTCTCGCAAGACCTCGACGACCGTGGAGGCCCCTGGACACCTCGAACCTGACCGTCGCTCTTGCTCCTGGTCGCTAGTGCACCTCTACGGAGGTCTCGTAGCTGGGCATACGACCTTCGACGGCGGGGACGCCTGGCTCGCCATCGAAGTGCAGGATGTTCGGCGTGAGTGGACGCCTGGGTTCGGTGGATAGCCACATGCGCAAGAGATGGCGAGGAGCCGCTCCCTCGACGTCCTGAAAGCTCGATCGCGCATGCAGGACCGTGAAGTTGTTTGCGAAGACTGCCTCGCCCGATCGCATCGTGAACTCGTGGTGCAGCGCTGGATCGGCGGCGAGCGCCTCGAGCGCCTCGAACGCCTCGCGATCGGTGGCATCGAGGTCGATGTCGGGATCCTCATGTGCTGCGACCTCGATGTACTGGCGCACGTACCGACAACTCACGTGTCCAGCATGATCGCTGAAGACGGGCACGCGATGTTCGGTGATCGGTGCGCTTCCGGGCCGGTGTTCGCCGAGCCGGTGGTAGCGGTAGCCGCGATAGAGGCGCTTGAGCAGGTCCGGGCGATCCCTGCGGAGGGTTTCGTGCACCGTCATGGAGCTGACGAACCTGCTCACGCCGCCAGACGCGGACGGGTTGATGCAGAGGAACGCCAAGATGTCAGCAGGGTCGGTGTGCGGAGTCAGCTCGCTGCGATTGCGATAGGCGCGTGCGTGCGGGTCGCTCTGGGTCATGTCCCGGACGTGGCCGAGCCGTTCGCCCATCACAGATTGCGAGACGGCGGTGCCAAGCCGTAACCCGAGCGCCCAGAACACACGCTCGATGAGCGGGAGCGGTAGATCTTCGACCGGTACGCCATCGAGCAGCACGAAGCCGGAACCTGTCGTAAGTTCGTCACGCACCTCGTCGAGGAACCCCGCCAAGGCTCCGACAGGCAGGTCGTCGACGCCGAGACTTGTGACTGGACGCTCGGTGTCGACCCACGCGGTGGCGGCACGAAGCAGCTCGCCGCAATCAGACATGGGCAAGGAGCGTCGGAAGTCGGCGAGCGGAGCGGTGGCGCTGGCCCACAACGTCTGCGGCGGTGGTGTCCCGAACGTCATGGCTTCTGGTCCTTGTGGCAGCTCTAGTCGTTGTCGGTTGTTCCTGCGCCTGCACCGGCCTGTCGGCTGGCCTCGGTCGCAGGCGCATACGTGCGGTGCGCAAAGGCGTTCAACCGTTCGAGGGTGTCGTTTGCGACATCGATCCTGGTGGCACGATCGGGTCGGCGTTCGGGCGCCTCGGCGGCCTCGATCGTGACATCGGCGACCGGTGGGACGGCCCAGATCTCGGGACCATCGACACCGACCAGAATCGAGCCGCCTTCCCACCGCATCTCGAAACCGCGCTGGTTGGTCGCCAGCGTTGCCAAGGAGGGGATGAGCAGGATCGGTTCTACGACAGCCGCGAGCACAAGCGTCGTGGTCGGCGGTTCATCCGACAGTGCCGCACCGATGCACAACGGGCAGACACGTCCGCTCGTCGTCGCCCAGTCATGAGCTGGTCGTAGCCCTTCGATACCGACGTCGTCGACGAAGGCCAGCAGGCGCAACAGGTTGCGCGACGGGTCGATACCCATCGCAGCGAGCGCACGGCACACGTTGGCACCCTCGGCAGACATGCCCCACGAGTAGCCAGCTCCCCGCAGCGCCTTGGCTGCGGTGGCCTGGAACTCGCCCAACGACAGGTTCATGACGCAGCGACGGTCGGATAGGTCCAATCGTCGGCATCGCTCTCGTCGAGCTCGGACGGAAACGGTGCGCCTCGAAACATGTTGATTCGGACCCAGCGGTCGGAGCGAGGATCGAAGTGGGTTGCACCAAAGAAGCTCAGCTTGGCCCGCAGCAGATCGATCGGCAGCATGGCAGCGTCGATGGTGTTGTCACGGATCTCGGCGTACGGCGCAGCGGCTGCGACCTGCAAGCGGCGGGCGATGTGACGATGCTCGGGGTGGGTGCGCAGGAACGAGCCGAGCGATGCGTCGCCATCGGCGCCAGCAAGATCCCGTTCCATTCGCATCGCGTCACGAGCGGGCTGGAGCGGCTGCTCGTAGTCCGCGATCGGCTCTTCGTGGCGCTCACCCAGACGTGGCTCGAGCTTCTCTTCGGACACGTACCACGCCCTCGCATTCGCCTCGGGCGACGTCCATGCGATGGATCGGGCCCAGCCGTACACCCGCTCGATCTGTTGAAGCGTGTGGGCAATGGTGACCGTGCCGTCGATCCGGAATGCAGCGGCTTCGTCTGCGTGCATGGTCGAAGCAAGGTCGTCGACCAGGTCGCCGTGTGGCTCGAGCACGAGCGACACGAGTAACTCTTGGCCTTCGATCGTCAGCGCCTCGTGGGCCCAGTCGATGAGCGCGTCCCAGCCGTTCATGTTGGTGA
>CALDGN010000112.1 GCA_937942965.1 uncultured Acidimicrobiales bacterium
CCGGATCGCCAGAGATCGGCGGTTGCGGCCGGGTCCGTGTCGTCGTCGACCCAAGGAGCGAAGTCGCTTGCTGCAAGGTCCGGGAAGGTGAGCATCAAGTTGCCCATATCGCCCTTGGGATCGATGATCAGCGTTGGGATCCCCTCGAGCAAAGCTTCCTCGAGCATGATCACACCGAGGCCGGTTTTGCCCGAGCCGGTCATACCGACGATCACCCCGTGGGTGGTCAGGTCAGCGGCCTCGTATTGGATGTTCTGGTCTTCACCGTTCCGTCCGAGATACATATGGCCCGGCTTGTCAGCGGCCTGGTGATCGTCTGCAGTCATGCGTGCATCCTCCTCGTCGCAGAGTGTACGTGGCGCATCACATGGGTTGGATCGCATCGTTTTAGCGGGAAGTGGGCGTTTGCGGCCCTAGCCTTGAGCGCCGAATCTCAACTACCACGAAAGGGAGCGACTCATGGGTCTCCTGGACACGATTAAGGGCATGCTCAAGGGCAATGCCGACAAGGCGAAGGCTGGCATCGACAAGGCTGGCGACATGATCGACGAGAAGACGGACGGCAAGTTCGCTGACAAGGTCGACATGGCGCAGGACAAGGCTGGCGACATCCTCGACCAGCAGTCTGAAGAGGGCTAGCGCTCGCCATCTCCTTCCGGCCGCGCCGGAAGACAGATTCGTGACAGGCCGCCTTCGGGCGGTCTGTTTCGTTTTTACCCTTGTGGCGTCGAGGGTCTACAGATCCGACAGTTCTGCGAACTGTCGGCGCCGCGAAGCCTCGAGTGCCGCGACCCAGGTCTCGTCGTCGACCTCGGGATCGCTCCACTCGGGAAGCCAATGGGGTTTGGTTGCTGCGTGACCGGTGTCGCCCCGGTCGGTGTGGTCGTTCACGACGATCGCCTTGTCGCCTTGTGTGATACAGCCGGAAGATCCGGCCGCCTTGCACTATTCAAGCGCACTCCCACGTCGCGTAGGTTTCGATTTCATGGCGGCCTTGTGAACTTCTGAGAGCGAAGTCCGACGCCCAAGACTGCTAGCTCGGCTCCTCGAACACCCAACCCGTGTCGAGCATCATCAGTCGATGGCGTCCACCGGGTGCGTCGAGGTCACCACTCTCGTAGGCCGCGTCGCCGTGCCAGGCCACCGTGGGCGGGTCGGCCGAGATCTGCCGGGTCAGATAGAACGGCGGCTCTCGGTCCGCAATCGCGTCGAGCGCTGCAGCCGCGCTGGCGTGCCCTTCAAGGTGGCGAAGCGTGATCCAGGTCGGCGGTACCAGACCGACCTTGCCCTCGGCGTGGCGGGCGAGGGCTTCGGTCGGCGTGACCCAGAGGTGGTCGACAATCTCGCCGCCATCGATCGTGACGTCACCGTCGATACCGGCCGGGGCTTCGGTCGCATAGAACCAGGTGGCGAAGCGACGGGGAATGACGGTTGGCGGCATCCAGTGCGAGAACGGCACCAGCCGATCCGGATCTACCACGACATCGGCTTCTTCGACCGCTTCGCGGCTCGCAGCGCGACGGCTCGCCGCGACGATGTCGTCGTCGCCGACATAGTCCTCGGGGTCGACCTTGCCGCCGGGGAACACCCAGTTACTGGCGAAGGTGCCCTTGGCGTTGCGTTGGACCATCAGGACTTCGAGGCCTTCGTCGCCGTCGCGAAGCACAAGAACGGTCGCTGCTGGCGTGGCTGGTTCGTCACCGCTGTCGTGTTCGGCCATCCAGGCGTTGAAGCGGGCACTGAGATCTGTCATTGGTTCGAAGCTACTCGCGGCGCCGCATTTGGCCCTGATTGTGATTACATGACGGCCGTGGCGATCGAACACCGCATGGTGCACTTCCGAGACGACGAGCCCGAAGAGGTCGTCGGCGAGATCGATCGGATCTCTGGGCTCGGCGACGGAAGCGAGTGGGTGACCCTGTCGCCGTGGGTCGATGCCGAGAATCTGCCGGTGCGCAGCATGTTGCATCGGCTCTTCTCTGCTCGCGGATCCAAAGTCCCTGAGGTCACCTGGGTGCCGCCCCAAGAGGGCGAGCCAGCGCAGCTTGGCGTGTTGCACTCGACCGGTGCCGGGGCACTCGATCGCATCGTCTCCCAAGGCGTCGAGGTGCCAGCGACGTGGATCAAGATCGGCGATCACTCCAAGCGAGGCCTGCTGTTCGCCGTGGATCCAGCGACGCCGACGCCCGAAGTCCTGGCGTTCGCCATCGACGCGGCTCGAGCGCTGGCCGAAGTGCCAACCGACGACCGCTGGGTCGCCCAAATCTCGACGGCTGGCTAGACGAGCTACTCAGCAGGACCGCACGCTCGGAGGTCCGCTTAGTCTTCGAGCGCAGCTTGTTGGAGTCCAATGGGGTCGAGTACGACGACGCGTCCTCGGGCCGTGCGAATCGCTCCGGCACGACGAAGTTCGCCGAGGGCCTTCGAGGTCCACTCGCGACTCGCATCGATGTATTGCGCCAGATCGCCTTGGGTGAGCTCGACCACGCTGTCGGGTTCGGCGGCGAGGCCGCCGGACAGTTCGAGCAGTCGCTGTGCGACCCGCGCCTTGACCGAGCGAGCGCCGAGCATGCTTCGCACCGTCATCTCGTTGAGGCGTCGGCTTTGCATACGCAGCAACGCCAGCGAGACGGCGGGATAGCGCTCGAGGTATTCGGTGAACCGCGATGCGGTGACCATCACGGCGAGTGTTGGCTCGATGGCGACGACGTCGGCCGAGCGGCGCTCGTTGTTGAGCGTGCTCATCTCGCCGATGAACTCGCCGGGTGAGCGAAGGCCGAACACCGATTCGGTGCCGGTGGTCGACACGACGACGATCTTGACCAGGCCATCAACGAGGTAGAAGACCTCGCTCGACTGTGCGCCGATGCTGACGACTCGCTCGCCAGGGGCGAAGTGGCGCTCGACTCCGACCTTGCGGAACGCGTCGAGCTCGTCCGGGAGCAGCAGCGGGTGCGCTGGTCGCTCAGTCACCGCGAAGTACCTCGAGGCGGACGACGAGATCATCGAACGTCGGCTCGCCTAGGCCGTCGCTGCAACGGAGGATGCGAGCTGCGCCCTCTTGTTCCGTGATCATGCCAGCATTGCCGATCCAGGCCGAATCGACGCCTTCGAACGACCAGGCGTTCCACACCTCGATCGACTTCGCACGGCGGCCGACGACTTCGAGCTCGACTCGTTCGGGGGCGGTGTGGCTCCAGATCGACACGACCGGAACCGCGACGCCGTTGGCCCGCAGATCACCCCGGTCGACGCCGACTTTGAGGGCCTGAGCTCGCAAGCGCGAAGAGCGCACCCGAGTGACCGCGATGCGGTCACCGGTGCTGACGTCGAGGCGGATGAGCGAGTTGATCGTGCTGCCTTGCCACTTGGCTCGCCGACCATTGCCCTTTGCGAACGCCTGCGCCAGGCTCACGACGCACTCCACGGGTCGACGGTCTCATCGGGCCATTTCATGCGCACGTCGCTTCGGTGCGACGCCGCTCGAAGGCCGACCAAGTCCATTGCTTCGACGTCGCCGCTTCGAGGGTTGCGTCGTGTCGGGGCCTTGCCCTGGGACATGCGAGCGAGGTTGACCTCGTCGAAGTGCGTGGTTGCACCGGCGCCGTCGGCGGTCGCCATCCAGTAGCGAGCGGCCTTTTCGTCCGGCGTGGGGTTGGCGTCGTTCACCCGAGCATCGAGTGGCATGTCGGGTGTCCAGGCCGACGCGCTCTGTTCTGAGACCGTCTCGGCAATGCCGCGAGGCTTGGATTGCGCGAACGCAGCCGGCTCATCGGCAGGCCCGATCGTGTCCTGGAACGCCGACGTGCTGGCGGGTCCCGTTGCGTTCGGCGCAACAGAGTCAGGGTGGGCAACCGGAGCTGCATCGGCGGCCGGCGGCCGTGGCGCCAGCTCGGCAGCGACCGTTGTCGTCGACGGTTTGACGATCTCGGGGCGAACGGGTGCCATCGACGCGGGCGGGGGTGCCGCAACGGCTGGCTGGGGAGGCACGACCGGCGGGGCACCTGCCGGGTGGGGAAGCGGCGGCACTGGCTGAGGCGGCGTCATCACCACGGGAGGCGCCGCGGAGAGCGGCGGTCCAGCGGCAACGAGCGGCGGTTGCAGCCCGTACTCGTCGTCGGGACTGATCTCGTCCTCGTACCGGTAGATCCGGGGAATGAAGCGACGGTTCTTCAGCGGTCGTCCAACCCAGTCGATCGCGATCGCGACGAGTGCGATCACGGCCATCAGTGCCGCAAAGACGATGAGGAGTTCAAAGGTGCCCATGGGAAGCCGCAGCTCGCCCTTCGCAAGACGCGCCTTGAGACGGGGGAGAGCACACCTAATCTACTCGCTCTGCTTGCCGCCTCCCGTGAGCCCTGTTGGGGAACGTTCCCTGGGCCGGTGCGGCAGCCAAATCAGTAGTGGTAGGGGAATCCGGACCAGTCCGGGTCACGCTTCTCGAGGAACGAGTCGCGGCCTTCTTGAGCCTCGTCGGTCATGTACGCCAACCGGGTTGCTTCGCCGGCGAAGACTTGCTGGCCGACGAGGCCGTCGTCGATGAGGTTGAGGGCGAACTTGGCCATGCGTTGAGCGGTTGGGCTCTTGCCGCAGATCTCGCGAGCCCATTGCAATGCCTCGGTCTCGAGGTCGGCGTGAGGCACGACCGCGTTGACCACGCCCTGGGCGTGGGCTTCGGCGGCGGTGTAGGTGCGCCCGAGGAAGAAGATCTCGCGGGCGAACTTCTGACCGACCTGGCGGGCCAGTAGTGCCGAGCCGAAGCCTCCGTCGAAGCTGGCGACATCGGTGTCGGTCTGTTTGAACCGGGCGTGTTCCTCGCTGGCGATCGTCAGGTCACAGACGACGTGGAGGCTGTGCCCGCCGCCAGCAGCCCAACCGGGGACGACGGCGATGACGACCTTGGGCATGAACCGGATGAGTCGCTGGCATTCGAGGATGTGCAGGCGGCCGCTGCGGCCCGGGTCGATCGCGTCGGCGGTCTCGGCGTTGTCCTCGGTGTAGCGATAGCCGTCCTTGCCTCGGATGCGCTGGTCGCCACCGGAACAGAAGGCCCAGCCGCCGTCGCGGGCGGACGGGCCGTTCCCGGTGAGCAGGACGCAGCCGACGTCGCTGCTCTGGCGGGCGTGGTCGAGGGCCCGGTAGAGCTCATCGACGGTGTGGGGCCGAAACGCGTTGCGGATATCGGGCCGGTCGAACGCAATCCGTACGGCGGGCACGTCGTTGGCTCGGTGGTACGTGATGTCGGTGAAGTCGAAGCCGGGGACTTCGGTCCAGAGTGATGCGTCGAAGATCTCGGAAACCATGGCGCAACCCTAGGGCTTCGCAAGGTTGTCGATACCAGCCAACCGCAGCGGTCGAGCTCGTGCCCAGGGTTGGTTAGAACGCGACTTCTTCGAGGTCGGTGATCTCCCAGAACTCGTGGTTCTCGACCCACTCGCTGCTGGCCTCGTGGAGGACCTGCGCGGCGGCGGCCGCACGGGCGACCCGGCGGTGACGACCGAACAATTCGCTGTACATGCCGCTGGTGACGAGCATGGCCATGCACACCGCTTGGGAAGCGATGAACGAGGCGACGAGCACGGTGGACCAGGACATGAAGTGTGCACGGTATTCGCCGGGTGTGACAGCCTCAAGTCCATCGTGTTGGTGGTGTTGCCAATGTTGTTGACGTGAAGGATTTCGCCCGTTGTGGACAACTTTTTCCGCTTGGCCGTGGGCCTCTAGGGTCGAACTACACCCCGTAGACCCGAGATGGTCGCGACAACGCGGCCGCAGATGACCGCACCGAGGATTGGACAGAGATGGCGCCGCTAGAAGGATTGACCGTTGTCGAGGCCGCCAACTACCTGGCTGGGCCGATGGCAGGTCTGATGATGGCTGACCTCGGCGCCGACGTGATCAAGGTCGAACCGCCGCGTGGCGATCCGTATCGACGCGTCGGTCGCGCCTACGGCAGCTCGTCGCTGCAGTTCCGGGCGGCGAACCAGAACAAGCGCAACGTCGTGCTCGACCTCAAGTCTGAAGACGGGCTGGCCGCGTTCCACGAGCTGTTGCGCGACGCCGACGTGCTGATCACCAACTGGCGGCCCGCCGTCGCCGAGCGGATGGGGCTGACCGCCGAATCGGTACGAGCAGACTTCCCGCAACTGATCTGGGTTCGCGTGTCGGGCTACGGCCCCGACGGTCCACGCTCGGAGCTGCCGGCCTACGACGGCATCGTGCAGGCCCGCTCGGGCAGCCAGCTCTCCGGCACTGCTGAACCCATGAATACGAACAACAACGTCGCCGACAAGGTCAGCGCGATGTTCGCGGCTCAGACCATCACCGCGGCGCTGCATCAACGCACACGAACCGGGACGGGCACGGTGTGCGATGTCGCCATGGTCGACGCCATGGCCTACTTCTACGCGGCGGATATTGGCGCTGGTCACCGCATCGCCGACACCGAACCCGACCTGGCGGTCGGTGACACCGCTGCCGGCAGCCTGATGCTTGAGACCGCTGAGGGCTACCTCACGCTGTCGCCCGTGAGTGGAGCGCAGCTGCGCCGGTCCCTCGAAGCAGCCGGGATTGGCGAGACATTCTCTGCGGTCATGGAAGCCGATCGTTCCGACACGATGGACGTCTACTTCTCGGCTATCCGGCCGGCCTTGTTGGCCCGTTCGGCGCTCGAGTGGGAGGCCATCTTCGAAGAAGCCGATGTGCCTGCGGCGGCGATTCGAACCTTTCGTCAGCACCTCGAAGATCCGCAGACGATTCACAACGGCACCTATAAGCGCGTGCCCGACCCCTCACTCGACGGCGATTGGCTGATGGTGCGCTATCCCGCGTGGTTCGATGGCGAGCCAGCCGAGACCGCAGAGCTACCTCCGCCCGATCTGCCCGAGGTGCCGCGGCAATAGCGCGGGCTCTACTCGGTGGCCTCGATACCGGGGTCCGAGGTGGCGATCGGCGTCGGAACTGCTCGTTGCAAGAACAAGCCACAGTTTTCGAGCGCATACGCGTCGAGTCGTTGCGACGCGGCACCGAGCTGTTCTTGGCGTTCGACGAGTAGGTCACGGCGGCTTTCGCGCGGCTCGAGCTGATACGCCTCGAAGAAGTCGATGAGCGCCGACACGGTCGTCGAGATGTCGTCGGGCGAGCGTTCGAGCAGCAACTGCAGTTCGTCGACGATCGCGTCGACACGCCCGGCGTCGCCGGGGAGCAGCGCAACCTCGGCCCCCTCGGGGCCGGTCACGAGTTGCAGCTGCTCACAGAACGCCTGGGGCGAACGGTCCGCCGACGAGCAGGCCGTCAGTCCGAGCAGGCTGATGAGCGCGGCGGCGACAAGACGGCGCATGATCGAACGTCAGGCGCCGGCGACGGCCTCGGTCGCCCGTGCTCGCAGATCTTCGACGGCGTGGCCGAGTCCCTCAGGGTCGCGGTAAAGAGCGCTGCCCGCAACCAGGAAGTTGGCGCCAGCCGCAGCTGCGCCAGCGATCGTGGTGGGAGCGATGCCGCCATCAACCTCGATGTCGATGTCGTGCCCACCGGCGTCGGCCATGGCCCGGATCTCAGCGACCTTGGGTTCCATCGTCGAGATGTAGGGCTGGCCGCCCCAACCGGGGTTCACGGTCATGACGAGGACCATGTCGAGCAGGTCGAGCACGTGGGCAACCTCCGACGCAGGCGTCGACGGGTTGAGGGCCACGGCCGGCTGTGCGCCGAGATCTCGGATGTGGCCAAGCGTGCGGTGCAGGTGCGGGCAGGCCTCGGCGTGCACGATCAGCATCTCGCAGCCAGCTTCGACATAGCGATGCGCGAGCTCGTCGGGAGCCTCGACCATCAGGTGAGCTTCGAACGGCTTCTCGGTGCGATCGCGAACCGATGCGATCACGTCAGGTCCGAACGTCAGGTTCGGGACGAAACGGCCGTCCATGACGTCGAACTGGAAGCGGTCAACGCCAGCCTCGCAGAGCGCGACGACCTCGTCGCCGAGGCGGCTGAAGTCGGCAGGAAGCACGGACGGAACGATGGCAAGTGGGCGCGCAGAGGACACGAGGCGAAACGTAGTGCCCCGTCGCACCGTCGCGGTGGCATCTCGCCCGTAGCCTCGGGGCGTGAACGATGTCGAAGAGGTCCGCACCGAGCGCATGGCAACGGGCGGCGAAGCGGTCGCACGACTCGCGGACGGGCGGGTCGTGTTCGTCCACGGCGCTGTTCCGGACGAGGTCGTCCGCGTGCAGCTCACGACCTCGAAGAAGCGGTGGGCCCGAGCGGACCTCGTCGAAGTGGTCGAGCCAGGACCGGCGCGAGCCCCGCTGCTCTGCGATCACGCCTTGTCGGGCGAATGCGGCGGCTGCGACTGGCTCCATGTCGCGCCCCGAGATGCCCAGTCGTTCAAGGTCGACATCGTCACCGATCAGCTCCTTCGCCTCGGCAAGATCGAGGCACCCACCGTGACGCACGATCCCGCGGCGCCGGGGCGCCGGGTGACCGCCCGCTGTTCTGTCGTCGACGGCCGGCTCGGCTACCGAGGCCGTCGCTCCAACGATCGTTTTGTGGCTGAAAGCTGTCAGGCACTGCATCCCGACCTCGAAGCCGTGATGCTCGAAGGACGCTTCGAGGGCTGCGACGAGGTCACGCTTCGGCTTGGCGCAGGAACAGGCGAACGCATCGCGGTCATCCACGACGGAGCGTCGGATGCACAGCTCACCGTGCCCGAAGGCGTGCTTGTCGTCGACGCGAACGATCCCGGAACATCTGCCTACACCACCGAGGTCGCAGGACGCCCGTGGCAAGTGTCGGCGCTTAGCTTCTTCCAAACCTCAGATGCTGGTGCCGAGACACTTGTGGCCGCGGTGAGAGATGCCCTGGGCGAAGGCGAGGGGCCGGTGCTCGATCTCTACGCGGGCGGCGGCTTGCTCGGCGGGGGAGCAGCCCCCGAACGGATCGCGACGGCGGTCGAATCCAACGCCCACGCGGTTCGCGACGCTCGGCACAACCTTCCGGGCGTCGAGGTAATCGAAGCCCGAGTCGAGCAGTGGATGCCGACGAAGACCTACGCCGCAGTTGTCGCCGACCCGGCCCGAGCCGGACTTGGCGCCGACGGTGTCGGCGTGGTCAATGCGACGGGCGCAGATGAGCTGGTGCTCGTCAGCTGCGATCCAGCGTCGCTCGGGCGCGATACCGGGCTCTTGCGAGAGGCCGGTTGGCGACACGAGGGAAGCGTCGTCGTCGACATGTTCCCCGACACGTCACGCATCGAGGTCGTCACGGCCTTCCGCCGCGGCTAGCGAGCCGCTGAGGTTTGGTTAGGCCTTGAAGACGTCGCTGGCGTCGCGGTCGGCCATGCCAGCGAAGAACTCGTCGGCATCGACCGGGTCAGACGCGGCCCACATCTCGGAGAATGCTTGGCTTTCGCTCTGTGAGGGTGGCTCAGGCGCTGGCTCTGGTGTTGGCGCGGGTGCTGGAGCAACGGCTTCGACTGGCGGCTCAATCGGAGCGCCTGCAGTCTGGGAACGGGCTTCCATGATCATGCGCTGGGCGGCCTCGCGGGCCTCGGTGCGAATCTGCTCGGCTTCTGCCTGAGCGGAGGAGAGCATCGATTCGACTCGGTCCTGCGCCGTGGTGACCAGCTCGGTAGAGCGGTTGCGGCCCGAAACGAGCAACTCGTCGATCTGGGTCTGTGCCGTCGAGCGAATGCCGTTGGCGTCGTTCATGGCTTGCTCGGTGATGTCGGACGCACGAGCGTTGGCCTTGGCCAGCACGCCGTTCGCTTCTTCCATCGCCTCGCGGCGCACGCGGTTCGCTTCTTGTTCGGCTTCGTCGAGCATGCCCTTGGAGGCAGCTTCGAGGCGATCGGCTTCTTCGCGGACTGCGGCGAGCTTGACCTCGGCGGTGCGGCGAGCCTCTTCGGCAGCTTCGGAAGCGGCCTTCTCGGCTGCAGCGGTGACATCGCGCTGTGCGTTCGCCTTGATCTCTTCGATCGTGGCCAACATCTCGTTCGCATGCTCGCGCATGGTCTCGGTCTCTTTGGTTGCCTCGGCGATCATCTGATCGGCCTCGGCCTTGCTGGCGTCGCGGATCTCTTGGGCCTTGGCCTCGGAGAGTTCTTGAAGCTTGTCGGCTTCTTGCTGGCAGCGGGCGACGATCTCGCGGCCCTGCTCTTCGCCTTCGGCGATGAGGGCTTCGGACTTCTCGATTGCGGTGCTCAGCTTGGCTGCGCCGACAGCTTCGTCTTCGGCGGCGCTGGCCTGTGCGGTCGTGATGATGTCGGCGGCCTTGGCGTTGGCCTGCTCGATGGCGTCGCGAGCTTCGGTCTCGCCTCGGGCGATGATCGACTGCGACTCGGTGAGCGCTTCGGCGGTGATCTCGGTCGCCTTGTTCTTGGCGTCTTCGCGGGCCTTGTCGATGGCCTTGCGGGCGGCGTCGCGGGCCTCGTCCTCGATCCGGTTGACCTCGTCGGAGATGTTGGCGATCAGGTCGTCGGCACGGTCCTGGGCGGCGCTCACGATGGCAACTGCACGCTCGCGGGCACCTTCGACGATGCTCGCTGACTGGCCGTCAGCATCGGCGATCGTGGCCGAGGCCCGCTGCTGGGCACCTTCGAGAAGTTGTTGGGCTTGGACCTGGCTCTGGTTGAGCACCTCGGCGGCGCGCGAGCGCATGACGCTGGCCTCGTCGACGGCATCGCTCACGTTCGAGTAGGACTCTTGGGCGGAACGCATTGCTGCTGTCGAGTTCGCAGCGGGCGTCGCTGAGTTGGCGAGCGTCTCTGCGATCGAGCCTTCGAGTGCCTCGGCGCTCTGCAACATGTCGGCGATGAGATCGGCCGGTGCGTTGACCGGGTTCACCGGCACCGGGGCAATCGGCTCCGCGCCAAACGCGTGCACATCGATCGGGTCGGACGCCATGACTCCGTCAGGAATCTGTGGCGGTGGGGGCGGCGTCGGAAGGTCGCCAAGGAGCTCGGCGAGTTCGGGGGCCACATCTTCGGGGGTCACGTTGTCGAAATTCATCGGGATCGCACCAGACAGGTGATCACCTGGTTCCGGTGTGATCTCGATGCCATCGTTGTTGTCTGCCATAGCGCTCTCTCCTCCTCGTTCACCAATTCGGCCTAGAGGTGCGCTTCATGAGTCATCGCCGCACGAATCGACGGGAGTGGGCCGTTTGGCCTGGGCGGGTACACCCACTGGCGCTGCACTTGACGCTAGCAACGGCCTCGCTTGAGCTCGTCGCGACCCGTTCTTGAGCGCAACGACGTCTCGGAATGGTCAGCAATTCTGCCCAAGGCGGGCGGGGCCGATAGGTTCAGCGCCCATGAGCATCCTCGTGGAGACCCATGACCGGGTCGCAGTCATCACCCTGAACGATCCCGACCGTCGCAACACCGTGACCTCGGAGATGAACGACGCGATGATCGAGGCGGTGGCCCAGGCCGAAGCCGACGACGGCATTGGCGCACTTGTCTTGACCGGAGCTGGCACCGCATTTTGCGCGGGTGCGCTGCTCGACGATTTGCTCGGAGCGGGCAGCGAAGCCGAGCTGAGCTCGATCTACCGAGGCTTCTTGGCCGTCGCCCACTCGGGTCTGCCGACCATCGCTGCGGTCAATGGCGCTGCGGTCGGCGCGGGCATGAACTTGGCGCTCGCGGCCGACATGATCCTGGCCGGCGAATCGGCCCGCTTCGATTCACGCTTCCACCAGATCGCCATCCACTCCGGCGGTGGCCACACCTGGCGCCTGGCGAACATCACGAACCTCCAGACCGCCAAGGCCATGGTGCTGTTCGGTGAGCGCCTCAACGGCCAGCAAGCCGCAGACGTCGGCATCGCGTACAAGTGCGTGCCCGACGACGAGCTGCTATCGACGGCGATCGAATATGCCCAGAAGGCAGCCGCGGCCCCTAAGGGCCTCGTCGCTCGCACCAAGGCAACGTTCGGTTCGCTCGCCGCGGTCGAAGACAGCCAAGCAGCCGTCGATCTCGAGACGACGCCGCAGTTCTGGGCCATGCAACAAGACGAGTTCAAGCAGTGGGTCTCTGACCTCAAGGCCCGCATCTCGTCGAAGTCGAAGTAGCCCCGAGGGCCCGAACGGGTCCCCAGGCCAGCTTGGGGGATTGCCCCGAGGCTCGCGGGCGGAGAAACAGCGAAGGTGGGTGCATGGCACACCACCTGTCTTCTCCGTCGTTCTCGGCTCCGCACAATCCAACTCCAGCCACCCCAGCTCCAGCGCCGGCCGCTGCAGGGACGACCTCGCCCGTGGTGCGTGCCCTGCAAGCCGTCGGTGTCGGCGTTGTAGCGGGCCTCGGATTGGCGTTGCTGCTCGGGTTCGGCACGTTCTTTGTCGGAACCCAGGCCGGCTGCTCGATGCCCGACGATGGCTGGTGCGGCCTTGGCTGGTTCTTCCTCGGTATCGGCGTCGCGTTCATTGCGGCCGGCATCGGCTACCTGTGCTCGGGCGTCGTCTGGGTCCTGAAGAAGGAGCCGGAAGGTCGTCGGGCGCTCCCGATCGCGCTGCACGTGGTTGCCCCCGCTGTGGCCGTGGCTGCGGTCTGGCTGATCTCGGTCCTCAACCAGATCGGGTTCTAGGTGCTCTGGGGATGGGAACGACCGCTGGGCTAGCGTCGCCGCTATGGCAATTCGTTTCGATGACATCGACGCAATCAACGCATCGGTCTCCGATGAGTACGGGCCGTTTGGTTCGACCTTCGAGATGACCCAAGACAAGGTGAACACGTTCGCCGAGATCACCGGGGATCATCAGTGGATCCACGTTGACGTCGAGCGTGCCAACGCTGGCCCGTTCGGCGGACCGATCGCGCACGGCTTCTTCACGCTCAGCCTGATGGCATCGGGCATCGTGAGCATCGGCCAGTTCGAGGGCGTCTCCAACGGCGTGAACTACGGCGCCAACAAGCTCCGGTTCCTTTCGCCCGTACCCGTGCCATCGACGTTGCACGGCCGCTCACGCATCCTCAAGGCCGAGGCCAAAGGTCCGGGCACGCTCATCACGAGCGAGGCCACGATCCACGTCGTCGGCAACGACAAGCCCGCGGTCCTCTACGAAATGCTCACGCTGCTGATGTAATCGCTCGCCCAGGCCGGTCGGCCTGGGCCCAGCGAATGCTGGGGGATTCCCCTGATGATCAGCGCGTGCAAACGGCCGATCATCTGAGCATGACGCAGCCGTTCTCACCTTGGCCGACATCTTCTGCGCCGGTATCTCCGCCTTCGGCGTCCGGTCGCCCAGACATAGGTTCGCCCCAGCGGCTGAGCTGGACTGGCCGGCTCTCGCTGGTGATCGGTGCGCTTCTGTCGCTCGTCGTGTCGTGCGGGCTCGGTTGGGGCACGATCCATCTGGTCGACGCGCTCGACTCCGGAGGCAGCACCGGTTGGGATGGTGGACTGCTCACCGTCGCCGCTGCGCTCTATCTGGGCGGTGGTGTCGCGCTCGTGAGCTATCTCGGGCTTTGCACGCTCATGGTCTGGACGGTCGTGCGTGACCCAGACCGGCGCACTGGTCCGTTGCTGGCGATGATCGTCGGCCCTCTCCTCGTGACGCTCGTGGTCCTGCAGACTGTTCTCGCCGGCTGAGGTTGGGCGAGGCGCCGCCACCTAGTGTCGGCCCATGGACTTCGATATCCCGGCCGACATCCAAGACCTCCTCGATCAACTCGATCAGTTCATCGAGGACGAGATCAAGCCGCTCGAACGCGAGAACGACAACATCCGCTTCTTCGACCATCGGCGCGAAGACAGCCGCACCGATTGGGAACGCGACGGGTGGCCAAACGCCGAGTGGGAAGCCCTGCTCAAAGAGATGCGCCGGCGTGCCGACGCGGCGGGTTTCCTTCGCTACCACTTGCCTGAGCGCTTCGGCGGCCAGGGCGGTTCGAACTTGGCCATGGCGATTGTGCGCGAGCACCTGGCCGCCAAGGGCCTCGGGCTGCACAACGATCTGCAGAACGAGTCATCGATCGTCGGCAACTTCCCGACCGTGCTGATGATGGAGAAGTACGGCTCCAAGGAACAACAAGAAGAGTGGATCCCGAAGATGCTGGCCGGCGAGGCTCGCATCGGGTTCGGTCTGACCGAACCAATGGCGGGCACCGACGCCACCCGTATGGAGACCACCGCCTATCGCGACGGCGACGAGTGGATCATCAACGGCGCCAAGCGGTGGAACACCGGCATGCACGCGGCGACCCACGACTACATCTTCTGCCGCACGTCCGGTAAGCCCGGCGAGGCCTCGGGCATCAGCAACTTCATCGTCCCGGTGGACACGCCCGGCTTCAAGGTCGAGTTCATGTGGTGGACCTACAACATGCCGACGGACCACGCCGAGGTGACCCTCAAAGATGTGCGGGTCAAGGACAGCGACCTGCTCGGCCCCGAAGGCCATGGCCTGGCGACAGCGCAGTTGTTCGTGCACGAGAACCGGATCCGCCAGGCCGCATCGTCGCTCGGCGCAGCCCAGTACTGCATCAACGAAGCGGTCAAGTACTCACGCGAGCGCCAGATCCACAACAAGCCGCTGTCGGCGAACCAGGCGATCCAGTGGCCGTTGATCGAGCTGCATACCGAAGCCGCCATGCTCCGCGAGCTGATACGCAAGACTGCGTGGCAGCTCGACAGCATCGACGATGCGACCGAGATCAGTGACAAGGTCGCCATGTGCAACTACCGAGCGAACCGCCTTGTTGGCCAAGCCGCCGACCGCGCGATCCAGACGCATGGCGGCATCGGCTACAGCCGCCACATGCCGTTCGAGCACATCTTCCGTCATCACCGTCGCTACCGGATCACCGAAGGCGCCGAAGAGATGCAGATGCGCCGCGTCGGCCAGTACCTGTTCGGCTACGGCGTCGACAACGAAATGTTCGAGACCCCATCG
>CALDGN010000113.1 GCA_937942965.1 uncultured Acidimicrobiales bacterium
GACCTGCGAGGATCTGGAGATGCGCATTGAGATCAACATGGAGACCTGCCTGAACTCGGGGCAGTGCGCCTACATGCAGCCGGAGCTGTTCGAAGTCGACGACGCAGGCGTGCCGACCGTGCTCGTCTCGGGCGAGTTGACTGCTGAGCAGCAGACGGCGGCCGAAGATGCCGCCGACGTCTGCCCAAGCCAGTCGATCACCTTGGTCGCCGAGTAGTACGCGTTTACTCGCAGGCTCGCAAACGCTTGGTCCAACCTTCCAAGTCTGCGGTCCTAGCAAGCAGGTCCTACAGGCCAGTGCCGCCGTCGGCGACGATCACGTGGCCATTGACGAAGGCCGCAAGGTCTGAGGCGAGAAACACCGCGATGCGGGCGATGTGGTCCGGCTGGCCAGCGATACCGACGGCGTTCGCTGCGATCCGCTTGTCGATATCGACGCCACTTGCCTTGAGCGGTTCGAGCTGATCCTGCACACCGGGCGTGTCGATGATCCCGGGTGCGATCGCATTGACCCGGATTCCAAGTGGACCCAGTTCGAGCGCGTGCGCGCGGGTCATGGCAATCACCGCAGCTTTCGACGCGCTGTACGCCGAGATGTTGGCGCCGCCGCCGAGCGCTGCGATCGAGGCCATGTTCACGATGGCGCCGCCGTTGGTCATACGAGCGGCCGCTTCTCTCGATGCGCTGAACTGCGCCCGCACGTTGACCTCGAGCATCTGGTGGACGAACTCGTCTGATGCGCTGAGCATCGGACCGGTCGTCGGGAAGATGCCGGCGTTGTTCACCAACACGTCGAGCTGAGCGCCGCGGGTTGCGGCAACGACGGCGGCCTCGAGCTGGGCAGCATCGGCGACGTCGCAGAGGTGAAACGAAGCGCCCAAGTCGCTTGCCGCTGACTCGGCACTGGCCTCGCGGTCGGCGATGGTGACCTGCGCACCAAGCTCGACGAAGCGCAATGCAATCGCGGCTCCGATGCCCTTGCCGCCGCCGGTGACCAGAACGTTGCGTCCGGAGAAATCGAGTTGGGCGAGAAGATCCGAGGCCATCGCGCCACGCTAGATCGAGGGCCGTTCGATACGAAGCTGGTCAAGCGATAGGTTCGCTCCCGTGAAGAATCCTCCGTTTACCTACCACCGGCCCGAGACGCTCGCCGAAGCGCTCGCGTTGTTGGCCGAGCACGGTGACGAAGCCAAGATCCTTGCCGGCGGGCAGAGCCTGCTTCCGGTGATGGCGCTGCGACTTGGCCGCCCCGAGCACCTCGTCGACATCAACCGGCTTCCCGACCTCGATGCGATCAATGTGTCCGACGGGGGCGTTTCCATCGGCGCACTGGTCCGCCATGCGACCGCCGAGCGTTCCGATGCGCTGGCGACCGCCGCGCCGCTCGTGCACGCCGCCATGCCCTACATCGGCCACCGAGCGATTCGCAGCCAAGGCACCGTGTGCGGCTCGATCGCCCACGCCGATCCCGCAGCCGAGATGCCCGCCGTTTGCCTGGCCGCCGGAGCAACCATGGTCGCCGCCTCGGCCGAGGGCAGCCGAGAGATCGCCGCCGCCGACTTCGGCGAGGGCTATCTCACGACCGCACTGCAGCCGACCGAGATCCTCACCGAGGTCCGATTCCCGGCCTGGTCGCCGACCGCTCGTGGGACCGTGGTCGAGGTCGCCCGCCGCCACGGCGACTACGCCCTCGTCGGCCTGGCCTGCATGATCGATGCTCCTGGCGGCACGATCGCCTCGGCTGCTCTGTCCTTCTTCGGCGTCGCCAACACGCCAGTCCGAATCGCCGAAGCCGAAGCGTTCCTTGTCGGCAAAGCGATCGACGACACCGACGCGTTCGCCGCAGCTGGCGACCGGGTCGCCGCCACGATCGACCCGTCCGCCGACGTCCACGCAACCAGCAACTACCGCAAGCATCTGGCCGGCGTGTTGACCCGCAAGGGCCTGGCCGAACTCAGCGCCAACCAGGGGGTTCCCGCATGAAGATCGAAGTCGGCAGCGAGATCGAGATCTCGTTCACGCTCAATGGCGAAGCCAAGACGGTCAGCTTCGACCCCCGTCGTTCACTCGCCGACGTCGTCCGCGAGGACTGCGGTCAAACCGGCACGCACCTGGGCTGCGAGCATGGCGTGTGCGGCGCCTGCACCGTCCTCGTCGATGGCGCTCCCAGCCGATCGTGCCTGATGCTCGGCGCGATGGCCGACGGCCGTGAGATCACCACCGTCGAAGGACTCGCAACCGACGGCGTCTTCAACCACGTGCAGCAGGGCATGTGGGACGCCATGGCGTTCCAGTGCGCCTTTTGCTCCCCCGGTTTCATCATGAGCACGATGGCGCTGCTCGAAGAGAACCCGAATCCGACCAAAGACGAGATTCGCGAAGAGCTCAGCGGCAACCTGTGTCGCTGCACCGGTTACGCATCGATCATCGACGGCGTCATGGCCGCCATCGACAACCTCGGAGACGCCCAATGACCGCAACCGATGATCACGTGCAGACCAGCGGCCTGGGCTTCGTCGGCCAGTCCGTCAAGCGTGTCGAAGACGAGTGGCTGCTGGCCGGCGAGGGCGACTTCGTTGCCGATCGACTGCCCGAGGGCGTCGCCCACGCAGCGTTCCTGCGCAGCCCGTT
>CALDGN010000114.1 GCA_937942965.1 uncultured Acidimicrobiales bacterium
GTCTCATCGAGATCTACTGATCCACCCCGAACGGTGCCTGACACCCGTTCGCCGAGAATTCGACTGGATCGGCCGCCTTCGGGCGGCCGATTCGGCGTTTTGCGCCGATGCCGTCTTGCGCGAACACTCGACGACGGCGCATGATCGAGGCACGCCGGCAGCCAACGGAAGGGTGACCGAGATGGACGAGTTCGAGCAGTATTGCGCCGAGGGCCGTGAGCGAGCGATGACGCTCGGCAACCGCGGTCCGGTGCGTTTCGTCGGAGACAGCGCACTACACCCGGACATCGTCGAGGCGTACTGGCGGACCGGCTTCTACGTGTTCGAAGGACTGGTCGGCCCCGACGAACTCGCCGACCTCGGAGCGGACCTCGCGGACATGAAGCGGCGTCTGCCTTCGCACCGCAAGTCGCCTGTCGACAACGACGGTAATCCTGCGCTGGGCGCGGACCTCGAGGCCCGCACGGTCGTCTGGGGTCGCACCTTGGCTGACCCGGTTGGCGGCACCAGTGCGTCGCACGGGCGTCACCCGGTGAAGATGACCGAGCCAACGCCCGCCGATGACGCGCCTGACGAAGTCGTGTACGTACTGCAAGGCACCCTGCAGTTCAGCGACGCCCACCTTCGTCTCTATGGACACCCCGACTTGCTGGGGATCGCGGCAGCGCTCAACGGAGACGACTTCACCCCGTTCAACGAGGGCATCTTCATCAAGGATCCTGGGGTAGGCCCCTCGGTGGCCTGGCACCGCGACGGCGTGACCCACTGGGAATCGCCGGTGTGGGACCAAGGCACGCACGGCTTCAACCTGATGGCCCAGCTGCACGGATGCGGTCCCGAGAACGGCGTCTGGGTGCTGCCGGGTAGCCACAAGGAACGCCACGTCGACTTGGGAGCGATGGCCGCCGAAGCCGGAAGTGATCGGCTGCCGCAAGGCGTGCCGCTGGTGTGCGCGCCTGGCGACGTTGCGATCGTCAACCGCCAAGCAATCCATGGCTCGTTCGCAAACACGAGCCCGCAACCACGGATCACGTTCAACATGGGGTTCCATCGCCGCAGTGCCGTGCTCGGTGCAACCGGAAGCGGCATTCATGGTGTCGTCGGCCCGCTCGACGACGACCGCATCGCGAAGCGGTCCGAGATCATCGGCTTCGCGATCTCTGCCCGCAGCCAGCGGTTCCCAGACGAGACCCCGTTCGACTACCAACCGCACCGTGGCCAGACCTTCGCGTGGAGCGAAGCAGCCCGCGCCCAGATCCACGACTACAGCCTGCTCGACCTCAGTATCTAGGACTACTCGAGGTCGAGTGCCACGTAGTTGGCGTGGCGGCTTGCCTCGGCGGGCCGACCCCAGATTCGCACGAGCCCGCCGGCCTGCTGCATCGCGATGACCTCGGCGGCCGAGAGGTCGGTCGACGGCGCGTTGTAGATCACGATGTGAGGGTCGGCGAGGGTCACGGATGTCGGGCGGGCGGCGACGAAGGCCGCGGCCGTGAGTCCGGCGCTGCCTCGATACGCGTCGATGTCACCGGTGACGACGACGAGCACGCTTCCCGACAGCTCGCCAAAGGTCGGCCAGCCCGTCTGCGCTGTCGCAGCACCCAGGGTTGTGGCGCCGGGACTCCGCACGATGAGATCGAGCGGCGTGAACAACCGATCTTCGAAGGCGTCGCGAATCGAGCGATCGAATACGAGCCGGTCCCGTTGCGTCGCCGGGGCGTCTTTGAAGTCAAGGAAGACCGTCAGTGGTTCGTCAACCGGAAGTGCGGCGATCGACGCAAGGGCGTCGTCGAGCGTTGCGACGTTGCTGGTCCGATCGAAGGCGTGGTGGTACACCGACCATTCGCCGTCGGCGGTCGGCCCGTGCAGATCGAACTCGAAGCCACGGACACCACCCTGGTAGAGCTCGCGAACCGAGCGCTCGGAGCGATAGGTGTTGTGGCTCGCAAGCTGAGTGCTCGCAGTGAGCGGCAACCCAGGCCATGGCTCCACGCTGAGCACATGGTCTTCGATCGAGCGAGCTGCCTGCAACAAGGACCGGGCGAGATCTCGCAGGCGATCGCCGAGCTCGTCGAGGACATCGACGCCTCCGACAGCGAGGTCGACCGACGCTCGTGCCACGGTCGTGCGCACCAGGAGGTCATCGCTCTTGGCGGCCTGCACCGTGAGCTGTTGGCCGACCTCTCGCACTCGCTCCCCGTCGATTCCATGCCAAGCCATCGGCGGTCAAGCTAGAACCCCGTGAGTGTCTTTTCAATACCTTTCTTTCCCCGGGTCGGGGGCAAAACCACGACGTCGGCGCATGACCGAAGCCAGGCGCCGACGTCGCTCATCGTTCGGAATGGACTGAGCTATCCAGCCGCGGTCTCCACCCCGAGGCATAGGCCGACATCGGCGACCCGTGTCAGGTCGTACTCGGCCGCACAGAAGTCGCCGAGCTTCCCGTCACAGTTGACGTCGAATCCGCCGGAACAATTGAAGCTGCAGAAGCTGCCGCCAGTCACGATTTCGTACGTCACGTTCTCGTTGTTGAAACGATCGCCGATCGCGAGGCCCTGCGCGTTGGCCTGGACCCGATCGTCTTCGATACAGACGAGCGTCGCCAGATCGAGTGACTTGGGTTCAAGCGCCTTCTTCTCGGCCAGGTGTTCGGCGAGCTCGCTATCGAGTATCAGCGTCGGGCGTACGCACAGCCCACTCGGCGTCTGGTAGTGGAAATCAGGGCGCTCGCCGCACTCCCGCGCCCTGTCGTACGTGCACACGCCTTCGACCTGTATTGCACCGGGCGCTTCGCTGCAGAGCTCGGCGTCGGTGCCAACCGGGCTGTAGCCGTTCGGGTGACAGCCGGTGTAGCTCTGGCCGAAAATCACAGATGTGCCGAGCGAAGAGAACCCGCTCGGGCACGATGTGCCCCGCTCGATCGTGTCGTGGGTGAACGATCCGCCGACCGCGTGGGCTTCGGCCTTAGGCGATGTCAGTACCGCCGCGCCGAGCAACATCGACAGGACCGCCATCGTTACCCCGATGACCTTGACCACATTTCGCATGCTTCCTCCTTGGTTGTAGCGACGGGCGTGGCGATGTTCGCCGTCGTCCCGTTCCGCCTGCGATCAACGTATGGAGGATTCGAAGTTCGTTCAGGCGACGAAGACACGCCGCAAGTGCGTAGTCATGCGCAGAGTCTCTGCACGCGGATCGATTGTTCACGTGCCCGTGACACACAGCCGGCAGCCGGCTCGCGCTACTCGTCGGTTGTGCCTTCGAGGTCGGCTGGGTCCGCCAGGACGACCAGCACCTGACCGTTGTCGACCTGGTCGCCGACGGCACAGCGCAACTCAGTGACCACTGCGTCGACCGGTGCGTTGATGGTGTGCTCCATCTTCATCGCTTCCATCACGACGAGTGCCTGCCCGGCCGTGACGGTGTCGCCTTCGGCGACGTGGACGAGCAGCACCTTGCCGGGCATCGGTGCGGTCTGGCCGCCAGCGACATCGCCGCTGCCGTAGTCCGGGAAGCGGTCAACGTCGTGCAGCACGACGACACCGCCGGGACCTTGGACCGTCCACTGCGTTCCGGACCGCGTCACGCCATAGGGAGCTCGGGCGCCTGCGACTTCGACGTCGACTCGACCGCCGTCGATCGAGATGAGCGCGGCCTGGACCGGCTCGGCCTCGTCGACCGCCATCTCGAACGCTCCCGAGCGATCCGATGACGGGCGGTAGTGCACCGTGAACTCGTCGTCGCCATGGGCATAGATACGCCGTTCGGCAGGCATCGACGAGTTGCGGTAGCCGCTGGCCATGAAAGCGAGCGATCCGGCATGGGCACGGTTCTCGTGTTGAGCAACGAGCGACGCCACAAAGGCCGCGGCGGCAATCGTCTCGGGCGTGACCTCGGCGACCCGCGGCGGATCGACGCGTTCGATGAAGTCCGTTGTCGTGTCCCCAGCCAAGAACTCAGGCGTGCGGAGGGTCGCAACCAAGAAGTCGCGGTTCGTCGTCATGCCGGCAACGGCCATGCGTTCGAGCACGAGCGCCAGGCGATTGGCCGCCTCGGTGCGAGTCGGTGCGTGCACGATCACCTTGGCCAGCATTGGATCGAAGTCGACGCTGACCACCGAACCGGTCTCGACACCAGTGTCGAGACGGGCGGCGGGCGCATCGGGCAAGCCGAAGGCATCCAGCGTTCCGATAACGGGCAGGAAATCGTTCGCCGGATCTTCGGCATAGAGCCGCGCTTCGATCGAGTGCCCGTCGATTCCAAGATCGTCTTGGGCATAGCCAAGCGGCTCGCCCATCGCGACACGGAGTTGCTCGCGGACAAGGTCGATGCCGGTGATCTCTTCGGTCACCGGGTGCTCAACCTGGATACGCGTGTTCATCTCCAAGAAGAAGAACTCGGCGTCATCGCCTTCGCCATCGACCAGGAACTCGACCGTGCCCGCGCTGTAGTAGCCGACCGCTTGTGCGGCCGCGACGGCGGCGGCACCCATGCGGTCACGCAGCTCAGGCGAGAGAGCGGGCGACGGTGCCTCTTCGATGATCTTCTGATGGCGGCGCTGAATCGAACACTCGCGCTCGAACAGGTGCACGACGTTTCCGTGCTGGTCACCAAGCACCTGGATCTCGACGTGACGAGGCGTGGTCAGATAGCGCTCGATGAACACCGTGCCGTCGCCAAACGAAGACGCGGCTTCGCGCTGCGCGCCTTCGACCGCGGCGCCAAGTTCGTCAGCGGATTCAACGACGCGCATGCCCTTGCCGCCACCGCCTGCTGAGGCCTTTACGAGCACGGGCATGGATAGTTCGCCGAGATCGGCCGGGGCCTCGCCGTCGACGAGCACCTGCGGCAGCGTCGGCACGTCGGCGTCGATCATCATCGCTTTGGCCGCGAGCTTGTCGCCCATCGACGCGATCGCGTCGGGAGGCGGCCCGACCCAGGTCATGCCTGCGGCCATTACGGCGCGGGCGAAGTCCGCGTTCTCAGCCAAGAAGCCGTAGCCGGGGTGGATCGCATCGGCGCCGGTTCGGCGTGCTGCGGCGAGCACCTTGTCGACGTCGAGGTACGTCTCGGCTGGTGTGCGCCCGTCGAGGGCGACCGCTTGGCCAGCCTCGTGCACAAAGGGAGCGTCGGCATCGCCGTCGGCGAAGACCGCGACCGTGTCGATGCCCATGTCATGTGCGGTCCGGAAGACGCGCCGTGCGATCTCGCCACGATTGGCGACCAAAAGCCTGCGGATCACGAAACACCCCTAGCCGTGTTGGGAGTTGAGAGGCGGAGCCGAGCAACTCCGTTTGTGAGCGAAGCGAACGGCATCACCTGAACACCCCGAATCCCTCGGCGCCTTGGACTTGTTCGTTGTGGCAGACCGACAGCGACATGCCGACGATGTCTCGTGTGTGTCGGGGGTCGATGACCCCGTCGTCGGCGACCCGGCCGGTCGAGTAGAGCGCCAGCGACTTGAGCTCGTGGTAGTGCTCAACCGTGGCGGTCGTGGCTGCGTCGGCTTCTTCGTCGAACTCGAGACCCTTGCGAGCAGCTTGGGCTCGGCGCACGAGCGACATCACGCCGGCAATCTGCTTGGGGCCCATGATGGCGATCTTGGCGGTCGGCCAGAGATACGTGAAGCGGGTGTTGAAGCCTCGACCGGACATGCCGTAGTTGCCGGCGCCATAGCTCGATCCGATGATGACGCTGATGTGCGGCACCGTCGAGTTCGACACCGCATTGATCATGCGGCTGCCGTTCTTGACGATCCCACCGTGCTCGAAGTCCTTGCCGACCATGTAGCCGGTGATGTTGTGGAGGAACAGCAGCGGGATGTTCTGCTGGTTGCAGAGCTGAATGAACTGGGCGGCCTTGTTTGCACTCTCGCTAAAGAGTGGGCCGTTGTTGCCCAAGATGCCGACCGGGTACCCGTGCACGTTGGCCCAGCCACAGATCAGCGTCGTGCCGAAGCGGGCTTTGAACTCTTCGAAGCGGCTGCCGTCGACGACCCGCGCGATGACCTCACGCACGTCGATAGCGACGCTTAGATCGCGGGCCATGCAACCGAGCAACTCTTCGGGATCGTGCACCGGCGCGTCAGCTTCGCCCGTTGGCCCGTAGCCCCGCTTGTGATGGTTCAGGTGCGCAATGACCTCGCGGCACATGCGGAGGGCGTCGAGTTCGTCCTCGGCGAGGTAGTCGGCCAGGCCGCTGACCTCGGCATGCATCTGCCCGCCGCCGAGCGTCTCATCGTCGCTGATCTCACCCGTCGCCATCTGCACCAGCGGTGGCCCACCCAAGAAGACCTTGGACTTCTCCTTGATGAAGATGTTGTAGTCACTCATCCCGGGTTGGTACGCGCCACCGGCGGTGGACGACCCAAAGACCACGGCGACCGACGGAATGCCGAGCTTCGACAGCTCGGTCACGTCGTAGAACAGGCGGCCGCTCTCTCCGAAGTGGTCCATCTGCTCACGCATCTGACGTTCGGGATCGTCATCACCCCGCAGGTCACCACCGGCTGATTCGACGAACTGCACATAGGGCAGCCGATTCTCTCGACAGATCTGAATCGCTCGCATGATCTTCTTGCCCGAGACCGCGGTGAGCGCTCCACCGAGCACCGTCGGGTCGTTGCCCATGATCATGCACTCGGTGCCTTCGATGACACCGAGGCCCATCACCAGACCACCGCCGACCGTGTAGTTCGTGCAGTAGCCGGCAAGCGAACTGATCTCGAAGAACGGCGAGTCGGGATCGAGGACGGCCGAGATCCGCTCACGAATCGGCAGCTTGCCTCGTGACCGCAGTCGGTCCATCGATGCTGGGCCACCGCCAGCAGCAGCTTCGGCATGTAGCGCATCGAGTTCGGCGAGCTGTTCGAGCATGTCGTCGCGATTGCGGACGAACTGCTCGCTCGACGTATCGAGGTTGGTTCTGAGAATCCCCACGAACGGATCGTAGGTGGTCGCCTCCCTCCGCTCCGAAGCCGAGTCACTCCCAGGCGACAGAACCGGCGTGACCGACGCGGGTGCTGAGCGTCACGACAACGACAGCCGCCCGGGGCCGATCCGTCGGATGATGACTCGGCGAGGCGATAGCGGATCGCCTCCGACAACAAAGGAACATCATGACGAACCCCCCAAACCCAGCAACGTCGACGCATGCACACCCTCGAGCACGGCGACGACGGAGCTCGATCACGCTTCTGGCGATCGGCTTTGCGCTACTCGCTTCGATGTTCGTCGCAGCGGGACCGGCGCAAGCCCGTGAGCTACGAGCTGCACCTGACGACGGCGTCGCTGAACTCACGCCCGACGAGTGGGATTGCATCCTCAACTACGAGGTCGAGCTCGTCGACTTCTGCATCCGGCTGAAGGAGAAGCCGAGCAAGAGCGATGCGGACACGACGCAG
This sequence comes from uncultured Acidimicrobiales bacterium, assembly GCA_937942965.1. GTDB lineage: Bacteria > Actinomycetota > Acidimicrobiia > Acidimicrobiales > UBA10347 > UBA10347. The sequence continues at coordinate 7,403 of CALDGN010000114.1, forward strand.
GTGCTCGCAGCTCCAACCACGACCCGCACACCGGACAAGGACGTACCGGCGTTCTTCTGCCCCGGCGGCACGGTGGCGACGCCATTCGAACAACCCATCTATGACGACGCCACCGGGCTCTTCGTCGTTGACTTCGAGATCGTCTGGTACTGCCTGCCAGCCGATCTCGAACCCGAGGGCTGAGCCCCTTGACCTCACCAGATCCCGGCGCTGTTCCCGGCGCTGGGATCGCGCAGATGCCCGAGGCTTCAGCCTCGGGCATCGACGCGTGTCATCGTGGAACCCATGTTTGCTCCGACCGACGAGCTCCGCGCCGCGCTCGTTGCACTCGCCGACCCTGAACGGGCGGCACCGATGGCCGCGTACATGCGAGACAAGTTCGTCTTCCTTGGGATCACGGCCAAGGACCGTCGCGCCGCAACCAAACCGTGGTTACGCGACGCCAAACGGGCCGACCCTGACGAGCTACTCGTCCTCGCACGCTGGTGCTGGGACCAGTCCGAACGAGAGTTCCATCACGTGGGCGCCGACGCCCTCCGAGCCGGCGCAGCGAACTTGCGCACAGGTGACCTCACGGCGGTGCGCGGCTTCGTCACCGACAAGTCGTGGTGGGACACGGTTGATGCGCTCGCCGCTTGGACCGTCGGCCCGCTCGTCTCCAAGCACGACCTCGGTGCTGTCATGGACGAGTGGATTCACGACGACAACCTGTGGGTTGCACGGACCGCGATCCTTCACCAGCTTGGCTACAAGGAAGCCACCGATGGCGACCGGTTGTTTCGACACGCCGAGCTGCGGGCGGCCGACACCGAGTTCTTCATCCGCAAGGCACTCGGTTGGGCCCTCCGGCAGTACGCACGAGGAGCCCCCGACGAGGTGCGGGCGTTCGTCGAGCAGCACCGAGAACAGCTGTCAGGACTCACGGTGCGCGAGGCGCTGAAGCACCTCGGCTGACGCAGCCGTGTTCAGGTCACGCGTCGGGGCGGATGCTGACCCAGTCGGCGAGCCGCAGATCCGGCGTCAAGGCCTGTCGACTCATCCCCGTGGTCACGACGGTGACCGACACCGCGACGGATCCGAGCACGAGGAACATGACCACCAGCTGAATGAGAACGGCATCGAGCGGGTCCGCGCCCGCGAGCAACAAGCCGGTCATCGCCCCAGGAAGCGCAATCAAGCCCACTACCCGAGTGCGCTCGATCTGCGGGGTGAGCGCAAGCCGAGTCACGTCACGAACGAGTGGACGCGTCGCTTCGACCCGAGGAAACCCGAGAGCGAGCATCGCTTCGATTTGCCCCGTCCCGTCGAGCAGACCGCTCCGAGTCCGCTCAACGGCTTGAACCGTGGCGGGCATCGTGTTTCCGATCGTGATCCCGGCGATCACGACGATCGCGACCGGCTCGGCATCGAGCACGCCGAAGCCGAACAAGACGACGAGCACGACGGCACAGGTCAGCCCGATCGATGCGATCCCGATCGCGAAGAGGCCCGGCACGGCCGAAGCTCGGCGGGTGACGACCCAACCCGAGATGAGCACCATGCCCAGAACCCACAACCAGGCCCACAGCGAAGCCAGCGACGATTCGAAGATGACGGTGAAGAACACCCCGACCGCGATGAGCTGCACGGCCGCTCGCAGCGATGCCCACAGGATCGAGCGCTCAAGCCCGAGTCCGCGCCAGGCAGAGACGGCGACGACAACCGCCACCAAGACGAGCGAAATCGCCGCCTGCCACGGTTCGATGTCGGCGACCACGCCGAGATGCTAACGAACGCCGGGGAGCCCGGCTGCCGCTCTACTCCGACGATACGACGAAGCCCTCGGTGGCGCCGTCGTGCACGACCGGCATTGGGATGCTCGGCGGCGACACCTGGTACCGGTTGTGCAACAGGGCGAGTGCTTCAACCTGTGGCACCGCTGGCGAGAACAGATAACCCTGGGCCTCGTTGCATCCGGCGTTGACCAAGAGCGCAACTTCGCTCTCGTTCTCGACGCCTTCGGCAACGATGTGCAGGTCGAGCGTGTCGGCGAGTTCGACGATCGATCGGACGATGACCTCGTCGCGCCGATCCTGCAGGGCTTGCGACACGAAGTGCCGGTCGATCTTGACCTCGCTGATCGGCAGATCGACGAGTCGAGCGAGCGAGGAGTAGCCGGTCCCGAAGTCATCGATTGAAATCTGCACGCCAAGTTCGGAGAGTCGAGCGAGCACCCGTGAGTTCTGGCCCGCCTCGTCCATGATGTCGACTTCGGTGATCTCGATAATCAGCAGGTGCGCAGCCAGCCCGTACTCGCGGAGCAAGTGGGCGGTTCGGTCGGGCAACGTGTTGTCGAACAGCGATCGGGCCGACAGGTTCACCGCGACCGGCACGGCATTTCCCGCGTCTCGGCATTGCACGGCGAACTGCACGCCGACCTCGATGATGCGGTCCGCGAACGCCTGGCTCTCGTCACTCAGGGTCACGAGGTGGATGAAACGATCGGGGCTCAACAAGCCAAGCGACGGGTGGTTCCAGCGAGACAGCGCCTCGAAGCCGGTCACCTTGCCCGTCGCAAGCTCAACTTTGGGCTGGTAGTGGAGCACGAACTCATCGCCAGCGAGCGCCGTCTTGAGCGAGGCCGAGAGAGTGACTTCTTCGAGCGGCGTTTGTTCGATCTCGTTGCTGAAACGTTCGATCGTGCGTCCCCGCCGCTTCGCCTCGTACATGGCGATGTCGGCATGGCGCATGAGCGATTGCACGTCGTAGCCGTGCGAAGGAGCGAGCGCGATGCCGCATGAAATCGTCGTGCTGATCGACATGCCGCTCAGACGCATCGTGCGACTGATTGCGGTCGCGATCTTGTCCGCCAGCTGATGTGAGGACTCGGTGTCAGCGCTACTCGAGATGATGGCGAATTCGTCGCCGCCGAGCCGGGCTACGAGATCAGGAGCTTCGACGACTTCGGACAGGCGATTCGCGATGTGCACCAGCACGTCGTCACCAACGGCATGCCCGAGCGTGTCGTTGATCGTCTTGAACCGGTTGAGGTCCATGATCATGACCGAGAGCGGTGCGCCTTCGGCCAGACGTTCGCGAAGACGCTCGACGTAGTGAGAGCGGTTCGCCAGACCCGTGAGCGCATCGGTTTCGGCCTGCCGCCGCAGCGCTTGGTGGGCATCTCGGGCACGCAATGCAGTCTCATGGAACTGTTCGTTCACATAGGACGCTGCGCCCATCAGGATGAGGGCAACCAACAGCGACGCTTGCCAAGCCGTCGGCTGGGAAATCAACGCGAACGAGCCCAGCAACGCCAGCGCAGGCACGGTCATCAGGAACACCATGTGGCGCGAATGCCAGATGCCGAGCCAGAACGTCACGGCCACCATCAGCAGCACCGAGACGGGCCAAACGTTCGGGATGAGACCAGACAGGACCACACATGCGAGCGCGGGAATCGCAAAACGCGAGCGCACGGTGCGCTTTTGTGGCCAGGGTCCCTTCACCTGCCCAAATTCGGCCGCGCGGAAGGTGATTTAAGCAGTTCGTGCCCCGGGTAGGAATGGTGGGCCGAGCGACAGGGGCCACCCGGCTCAGCTCAACCGAGTGAGGGCGGGAAGATCAGCCCGCCTCGGCCTGACGCACACGCTGCGTGACATCGTCGAACACAATTGCGACGGCGCCATCTTCGAGCGGCGTGATGGCGAGGTCGACGATCTGGCCCGCAGCAGCTGCACCTGGCACAGGCACGGCTTCTTGCAGATGCTCTTGCCCGGTAAGCGAGACGAGCAACGCCAGATTGAAGAGGCCCGAGTCACGCATGCCAGCTTCGGCCGACGCTGCAGGATCGACGTGATCACCGAGTCGGCCGTAATAGGTGGCTGCGATGTCGTTGACCATGGACACCCGAAGCGTCGCATCGCTTCCGACCGGCTCCAGCACGGCGACGCCGGTCGTAATCAGGCCAAGAATCGTCTCGCACTGATGCAGGCGCCGGCGAAGTTCCGACTCGTCGGCGGGCGCGTCACTCCAGGTGATTTCCTCATCCATGTGGTCCAAGACGTGTCGCAGCCGCATTAGTCGCGCGATTTCGTACATTTATCCCATTCCGGGTTCGCGGCGCGTTGACGTGACAACACAGTCGTCATGTTTTGACCCTTGGGTCCAGGTCACCATCAATCAGGCAGGAGAGGCACCGATCGAGCCGCTCGACCGAGAAGGCGGGCCCGATCGATCGCGTCATTGCCAAATCGGTCGCGAATCGCGTCGACGGCGCCATCAAGCTCACGCGGCGGGCCGTCAAACGGCAGGGCCAACTGCACCGCCGATGCGTCACCGAGATTCGTCAGCGACAGCCCGATGCGGGTGAGCCCACGCTCTTCGCACGCGTCCCAGTTTCCGGCCAGCAACAAGCGAGCAGCCTGGAGGATGGGATCGGTCGCTGCGGTTGCTTGCGCGAACGTGTGCGACCGCGTGGCCGCGGTGAAGTCGCCGTAGCGGAAGCGCACGACAACGGTCCGCGCAACTCGGTCAGCGGCCCGCAGCCGCTGAGCAACTCGATCGACGATCTCTAACAGCACGGTCTCGGACTCGGCCCGGTCCAAGCGACTGCGAGGGAACGAGCGCTGCGAGCCAATGGATCGACGCCGACGGTTCGTTTCGATCCGGCGAGGATCCCGGTTCGAGCTGAGCGCGTGGAGGTGATGGCCTGCGCCTCGCCCAACGAGTCCGGCGAGTCGGTCCGGGTCGACTTCGGCGACATCGCCAACGGTGCGGATGCCTTTGGCGCGCAGCTTCTCGGCCGTGACCGGACCGACACCCCAGAGACGCTCGACCGGCAACGGATGCAAGAACTCGAGTTCACTGCCCGGTTCAACGACGAGCAAGCCGTCGGGTTTGGAGACCGTGCTTGCGACCTTGGCCAGGAACTTGGTCGTTGCGCATCCGACGCTGATCGGAAGCCCGACCTCGTCCAACACGCGGCGACGCAGTCGTTCGGCCACGATGCGGCCTGGTCCGACGAGTCGGTGCAAGCCGGTCACATCGAGAAAGGCCTCGTCGATCGATAGCCCTTCGACCTCGGGGGTCGTATCGCGGAAGATCTCGAACACGTCAGCGCTCGCCGCCGAGTACGCGTCCATGCGGGGCGGGACTTCGACGATGGTCGGACACAAACGGCGGGCCTGCCCCGTCGACATTGCGGTGCGCACGCCCACTCGGCGCGCCTCGTAACTGGCGGACAGCACGACTCCGCCACCGACCATCATCGGTATGTCGCGTAGCGCCGGGTCGTCTCGCTGCTCGACCGATGCATAGAACGCATCGAGGTCCGCATGCAGGATCGTGGCGGTCCTGTCTTGCGACAGCAGGGTCGACGTCATCGAACACATGTTCGCATCGGACGGGCTAAAGGTCAACCGGTCCACCGACACCCGACATTCCAACGGAGCCAAGACGCCGTGCCAGGATGCCGAGATGCGCATTCTTGTCACCGGCGGCACCGGATTCATCGGCGCCGAGATCGTCCGCCGTCTCACCCACCAAGACCACGACGTCGTGGTCGCCCACCGATCGGGCAACTTCAGTCGCATCGAAGACGTGCTTGACCGAGTCACCACGGTCCAAGCCGACCTCGGCGACAATGACGCCGTGACCGCGCTCGTCACCGACGTTGCCCCCGAGATCATCCATCACTTCGGCGCGACACTCACCGGCCCAGGCGAGGCCGACCCGCCCTCGCTCCTGCGGTCGAATGTCGATGGCGTGATCACGCTGTTCGACGCAGCGCGCACTGCCGGGACACGACAGGTGATCTTCGCGAGCAGCATCGGCACCTATGGGCGCGACCTCGTTCCCGGCGAGCCGGTGCATGACCTCAGCCTGCAGCGACCAACGAGCGTCTACGGCGTGACCAAGGTCTTCGCTGAGAATCTTGGCGCCTGGTATCGCCAGCGGTACGGGCTCGACTACCGAGGGATCCGCTACCCGTCGATCGTCGGGCCGGGTGTCACCACGAAGAGCGTCGCCCAATACACGAGCTGGATGATCGAAGCAGCCGGCCGAGGCGAGGCGTTCGATGCCTGGGTTGGGCCCGAGGCCGTGGTCCCGATCCTGTATTACAAGGATGCCGCCCAAGCTGCGATCGACCTGTCGAACGCGCCGATCGAAGACATCGCGTCGATGAACTATCTCGTTGACGGCCCTCGACCAACGCCGACCGCGGGACAACTGGCAGAAGCAGTCGTCGCGGCGCTGCCCGCGGCGGAGATTCGATTCGACAACTCGCCCGACACCCCGCCGCGCCACCTGGTGATTGACGACGCGGTCGCTCGCAAGGAATGGGCCTGGGCTCCGAGCTACGGCCTCGAGGCGATGATCGAAGACTTCTTGCGCGAGATGGCGTAGCCAATCAACGGGCTGGCGAGCACCTCACCGCCCGCACCCCACACGAGAGAAATTTCTCACCGGCTGGACATGGCGACGTACATGGTCGTAGGTTCTGTCCGGTTGCGAGCCACCGGGGTACCGCATGTCCGAGTTGAGCCACCACCACCCAACATCGATTGACGATGTTGCGCGTGCGCTCGAAGCCCGAGAATTTGAGCTCTGGTTCCAGCCCAAGGTGCGGCTGCGCGATCAAGTAATCACCGGCGCTGAGGGTCTCGCTCGCTGGATCCACCCCGAGCGCGGTGTGCTGGCACCCCATCACTTCCTTGACGCGTTGCGCAACGCCGAACTGCTCGACCAGTTCACGAACCAGATGATTGAGCAGGCGGTCGCGTTCGCGGGCGATGCCGTACGACTCGACCGCGAGATCGAAGTCGCCGTCAATCTCGGACCACGCAGCTTCCTTGTTCCAGGCCTGGCCGAGTACATCGACTCGCTCCTCGACATCCACCAAGTCCCCGCACGTCGACTGGTTGTCGAAATCACTGAAGAGGATTTGCTCGAAGACGGCCCCGAGGCTGCGGGCGCCTTCGAAGCGCTCGGACGCCTCGGCGTTCGCCTGGCGATCGACGACTTCGGCACTGGCTATTCGTCCTTGGCCCGGCTGCGACGACTGCCCGTCGACGAGCTGAAGATCGACCAAGAGTTTGTCGGCGCCCTCGGGACCGACAACGAAGACATGGTGATCGTTCGGACCATCATCGAACTCGCACGCTTGCTGAACCACGCAACGGTTGCCGAAGGAATCGAAACTGTCGAGCAACTTGAGCTGCTTCGCAGTCTTGGCTGTGCCGACGGGCAGGGCTGGCTGTTCGCCAAACCCATGCCCCGCCACCAAGCGGTCGCCTTGATCTCGACGACCGACCGGCTTGTCCCCAAGCACATCGAGCCCTCCGGCACGGACTTCCGCAATCGCCTCGCTATCACGAGCTTGTTCGCAGCCGGCGAATGGGGCCAGGACGGCATTCGGTTGCACGCCGCTTCACAGGAGCTGAGCGATGCGCTCATCACCGATCGACAGCAGCTCGAAATGATGACCGCACTGCTCGACATCGTTCCTTGCTGTGCATTCATCAAGGACGAACAGGCGCGGTTCGTGCAGGCCAATGCCCAGGCTCGAGCCGTGATGGGCGTCGAATCAATCGACGCGATCGTCGGGCGCACCGACTTCGACGTGTACCCGTTCGACGACGCGCTGCGCTACCAGGCTGACGACCTCCATGTGCTGACGACGGGCAAGCCGATCATGGAGCGAGCCGAGCGCCACACGCGTCCCGACGGTTCCTATGGGTTGATGCAGACATCCAAGGTGCCGGTGCGTAACAGCAGCGGCGAGATCATCGGCTTGGCCGGGTTCTCGTCTGACCTCAGCTGACCTCGTCGTCACGGCGTCGTCGGCGATCGTTGATCACCAGCGCACCACCAGCCAAGAAGAACAGGCTGGAGATGGCGATAGCCAAGTTTGCTTGACCACCGGTGAGCGCAAGCGACGTTGGTGGCGCTTCGTCGGCGACCTGTGGGTTCGGCGGAGCATCGGTGTCGGGAGCGTTCGTGATGTTCGGGAACTCAAGCGGGACTGCTCGCGGAACGGCAGGCGTCAGCGGCGGCGGCGTGACCACCGTGACCTCGTCCTCGTTGTCGGCAGGCGCAACGTCGATGATTCCGGCCGGAGGCGTGACCGACACGACGTAGGTGAGTTCAGCATCGGGGCTCGTCACGACGGCGTTGACCACGATCGTGATCGACGATCCGGCGGTGAGGTCGAGTGAGAGATCCAACCCGCCGTCGCCATCACCGTCGCCGCAACCGGCGAGGCCGACGATTTCGCCGCAGACCCACGACACCTGGCTGACGCCTTCGGGGAGTTGGTCGAACACCTGGGCGTTCGAGACGTCGCTCGGACCGTTGTTCGTGATGACCAGTTCCCAGCTGATGGTGTCGCCGACTTCGGGCACCTCGTCGCTGACGGTCACATCGATCGCTAGGTCAACTTCACCCAGCGTCGCATTCGTGTCGATTGCGGTGTTGTCGCCAGGGGCGGGATCGACCGCATTCGGGCCCGGCTCGACCTGCACCGTGTTTGCCACACCGTCGGTCGCACTGGAGCGCACGGTTGCGTCAAGGACGATCGTGACCGAGGTGCCGGATGCCAGATCCACGGTGCCGAGCACCTGGCCATCGACGATCTCAACCGCACACGCTCCTGCGGCCGGAAGTGCGCCACAGGCAACGCTCACGTCGGTGATCGCCTCGGGGATGGTGTCGATGATCGTGGCACCGACTGCGTCGGACGGGCCATCGTTGGTCACGGTGATCGTGTAGACGATCGGCTGACCAGCCGTCGCTGGGTTCGGAGCTGACGTCTTGGTCACGCTCAGATCGGTCGAGCGAATGACGGGGACCTCGACCGAGGTGCCTTCGTTGTTGGTCGGATCCGGATCGTCGGTCGGCGATGTGGCGGTCGCTCGGTTCACGAGCGGGCTTGGAGCGTTGCCGTCGACGACCGTTTCAAACTCGAGCGCTACGGACGTGCCTGCTGCGATCGTTCCGAGCTGGCAGACGCCGCCCGAGCACAGCTCCGGCTCATCGGACAGCGAGAGTCCGGCAGGAAGGGCGTCGGTGAGTTCGACGCCGACGGCGTCGGATGGTCCGTCGTTGCGCACGACCACGGTCCACGTCATCGTGTCGCCGCCGAGCACCTCGGTGACCGCAGGTCGCTTCTCGACGACGAGGTCGGCCGATGGCGCCGTCGGGGCGACGTCGGTGGCGGTGTTTCCGGTCAGGTCAGGATCGGTGAATCCGGTCGGTGGCGTGACCGTGGCCGTGTTGGTGATGTCACCAGCGACGGTCGGGTCGATCGTGCCGCTGATCGTGATCGTGGCCGAGGCGCCTGGAGCGAGGTCTGCCGATGCAGTGACCTCGGCGCCGTTGACCTCGGTCGTGCATGCGTTCGGCGCGTCAGTTGCACAAGAGGCGCTCGGAGCGAGCACCGCAGCGGGCACGAGGTCGAGTACGCGCACGCCATTGGCTTGCGACGGGCCGTCGTTCGTGACGGTGACGGTGTACGTGACTGCTTCGCCTGGGACAAGCACGTCGGGCGACGATGACTTCGTCACCGTCAGGTCGGTCTCGCCCAGCGACGGGTTGACGTTGGTGTCGCTGTTATTGCCGGGCGCAGGGTCGGTTGCACCAGGGCCAACGACGACCGTTGCCGTGTTCTCGAGCGCACCATCGAAGGCTGGATCGATCGTGCCTGCGACCTGGACGCTGACCGTCGAGCCTGCGGGGATGTCGAGCGTGAACGCTGCGGGGTCCGATCCATCGACCGAGCACGCAGCGCCCGCAGCGACGTCGGCGCAGCTCGCGATGGCGTCGAGCACGGCTGCGGGTACTGGATCAGTGACGGTGGCCCCGACTGCATCAGACGGCCCGTTGTTCGTGACGGCGATCGTGTAGACGATGGCTTCGCCCGAGATGAGCGGATCTGGGGTCGACGACTTCGCAAGCGCGAGGTCGGTGACGAGCGTGACGGGGACAGGCTCGGTCGCCGTGCTGTCGTTCGTCAGGTCAGGGTCGGGGGTATCGGCTGTGACCGAAGCTTCGTTGACCAGCGAGCCGGTCGTTGACGAGTCGACGAGCGTCTCGAACACGAGGTCGATTTCCTGTCCCGGTGCGAGCGACGCGATCGAACACACACCGTCGGTGCAGTTCGCCGGCTCGGCAACGAGGGTGACGCCCGCTGGGAGCGTGTCGGTGACCTCGATGCCAGTGGCAGTCGAAGGACCCGCGTTCGCAACCGTGACTCTCCAGCTGAGGGTTTCACCAGCGACGACGCTGTCGGCGAGCGCGTTCTTCCGCACCGAGAGATCGGCCGAAAGGGTGACTGGTGTTTCGTCGGTGGCCGAATCGTCGGTCAGGTCAGGGTCCGTCACGCCGATTGGCGGCTCGACCGTGGCGGTGTTGGCGAGTGTGCCGGTGGCCGCGTCGTCCAGGAGCGCCTCGACGGTGATCGTGGCCGAGGCACCTGGCGCGAGCGCCACGGTTGCGGTCACGGTCTGGGCGACGACGTCGGCGGAGCACGTGTCGGGGGCTGCGACGGCGCACGATGCGCTCGCATCGCTGAGGGCCGCAGGCAACACGTCAGTCACGATGGCGCCATCTGCGAGCGATGGGCCGTCGTTGGTCACGACGATCTCGTAGGTCACGGTTTCGCCCGCCACGACATCGCCGATGACGGTCTTGGTGATCGACAGGTCAGCCTCGCCGACCGATGGGTTCACGTTGGTGTCGCTGTTGTTGGCGAGCGTCGGATCGGTGTCGTTCGGGCCAGGGGTGACGGTTGCGGTGTTCTCGAGCGAGCCGTCCGAGGCCGGGTCGATCGTTCCGGCGATCTCGATGGTGACCGAAGCACCTGAGGGGATGTCGAGGGTGAACTCTGCGGGATCGCTCGACACGACCGTGCACGCTGCCGAAGCGACAACGTCGACGCAACGGGCGACGGCGCCGAGGACATCAGCAGGCACTGCGTCGATGACCGAAGCGCTGACCGAGTCCGACGGCCCGTTGTTCGTAACAACCAGCGTGTAGATGATCTCCTCGCCGGCGACGAGAGGATCGGGCGCTGACGTCTTGATGAGCGCCAGATCGGTGACGACGTCGACAGGTACGGGGTCGGTGGCATCGACATCATTGCCAGAATCCGGATCTGGCGTCGCCGCCACCACCGTGACCTGGTTTGTGATCGGATCAGTGACGCTTGGCGCCACCGCGGTCTCGAGCACAATCTCGAGCTCTTGGCCTGGTGCGAGCGAGGCGACCGAGCAGACACCGTCGGTGCAGTTCGCCGGCTCGGACACCAGCGTCACGCCCGCTGGGAGTGCGTCGCTGACAACAACATCGGTTGCGGTCGATGGTCCGTTGTTTCCGACCGTGATCGTCCAGGAGAGGGTCTCCCCTGCCGTCACGGTCGCCGCATCGGCGGATTTGGTGACATAGACGTCGGCGATCGCGGTGACGGTCGTCTCGTCGGTTGATTCGTCGTTGTCCGGGTTCGGATCAGTGACGCCTGCTGGCGGCTCGACCGTTGCGGTGTTGGTCAACGTGCCGGTGAGCGATGGGTCGACCGTGCCGTCGACGGTGATCGTGGCTGAGGCGCCCGGCGCGAGCGAGAGCATGGCGTCAACGACGCCCGCATCGGCGGTGGCCGAGCACGTGTCCGGTGCGACTGCTGCGCAGCTCACGCTGACGCCGCTGATCTCGGATGGCAGCACGTCGGTGACGGTGGCACCGCTCACTGCGGAGGGCCCGCTGTTGGTGACGACGATCTCGTACGTGATGCCTTCGCCGGCGACGACCGGAGCAGGCGTCGACGTTTTCACGATCGACAGGTCAGCTTCGCCAATCGACGGGTTGATGTTCGTGTCGGTGTTGTTGCCTGGAGTTGGGTCCGTGTCGTTCGGACCGGCGGCCACACTGGCGGTGTTCTCAAGTGATCCGTCCGAGGCCGGGTCGATGGTGCCCGCGATCTCGACGCTTACGGAAACGCCAGCGGGGATGTCGAGGGTGAACGCAGCGGGGTCTTGCGAGTCGACCGTGCATGCGGCAGCTGCGACGACATCGGCGCAGCGAGCGATCGCCCCGAGGACGTCTTCAGGCACGTCATCGGTCACGGTTGCACCGATCGAGTCCGACGGCCCGTTGTTCGTCACAACGATCGTGTAGACGATCTCTTCGCCGGCCACGAGTGGATCCGGAGCAGACGTCTTGACGAGCGCAAGGTCGGTGACAACATCGATCGGCAAAGGATCGGTCGAGTCAGCGTCGTTGCCAGGTTCTGGATCTGGCGTCGCCGCTTCGACGACAACCTGGTTCGTGATCGGGTCGGTGATGTCGGAATCGATCGCCGTCTCGAGGACGATCTCGACTTCTTGGCCCGGTGCTAGCGATGCGATCGAGCACACACCGTCGGCGCAGTTTGCTGGTTCAGCGACGAGCGTGAGGCCAGCCGGTAGCGAGTCGGTCACGACGATGTCGGTGGCGGTCGAGGGTCCGTTGTTGCCGACGGTGATCGTCCACGACACGTTCTCGCCTGCGACCGCGACGGATGCGTTGGCGGACTTGGTCACGTAGACGTCAGCGATTGCGGTGAGTGTTGCTTCGTCGGTTGCTTCGTCGTTCGCCGGGTTCGGGTCGGTCACGCCGGCTGGCGGTTCAACGGTTGCCGTGTTCGTCAATGTGCCGGTCGCATCGGCGGCGACAGTCCCGTCAATCGTGATCGTGGCCGAAGCGCCAGGCGCCAACGAGACGCTGGCGTCGACAACACCTGCGACGGCAGCGGCGGAGCAGGTGTTCGGGGCGACGGCCGCACAAGTCGCGGCGGCGCCCGAGACTTCGGCGGGCAGGACATCGCGGACTACAGCGCCGCTTACCGAGGACGGGCCGCCGTTCGTGACGACGAGCTCATACGTGATGCCTTCGCCGGCGACAATCGGGTCGGGCGTTGAGGTCTTGGTGATCGACAGATCGGCCTCGCCCAGCGATGGGTTCACGTTGGTCGATGTGTCGTCGCCATCGTCAGGATCAGTTGCGCCTGGACCTGGCGCGACCGAGGCGGTGTTGGTCAATGCGCCCTCGAAGGCCGGGTCGATCGTTCCGGTGACCTGCACGCGGACCGAGGATCCAACGGGGATGTCGAGCGTGGCTTCTGCCGGATCTGATGAGTCGATGGTGCAGCTCGTGCCAGCAGGCACAAGCGCGCACGTTGCGGTGGCGCCCAGAACGGCGGCCGGCACGGGGTCACTGACGACCGCCCCGACCGCGTCGGATGGGCCCTCGTTGGCAACAACGAGGGTGTAGGTGATCGACTCGCCAGAGATCAGCGGGTCCGGCGCCGAGGTCTTCACGATGGACAGGTCGGTGATCACGTCGACAGGAACCGCCGGCGTCTCATCGTTGTTGTTGGCCGGGACCGGATCAGTCGTGGCCGACGTGACGGTGACGGCGTTGGTGATCGAACCCGTGACGTCGGCAGCGACGAGCGTTTCGAATGCAAGCTCGACCATCTCACCGGGATCGATGGCGTCGATGTCGCAGACACCATTGGTGCAGTTCGCCGGTTCGCTGACAAGCGTCAGGCCCGCGGGCAGCGTGTCGGTGACCTCGACGTCAACGGCCATCGACGGGCCGGCGTTTCCGACAACAACGGTCCACGAGATGGTCTCGCCGGCGGTTACTCGAGCTGCGTCGGCGGTCTTCGTGACCGACAGATCGGCCTCGGTGTCAAGTGGATTCGTGTCGGTCGATGAGTTGTTGCCCGGCGTTGGATCCGAGGCGTTCGGTCCCGGCACAACCGTCGCCGTGTTCGACAGGGTGCCTGTCGCCGAGGCATCCACGGTGCCGTCGACGGCAATCGTGAGTGAGGCACCTGGGTCGAGACTGAAGACGCCCTCGATCACAGAGCCGTTGAGCGCTGCAGAACAGGTGCCGTCTTCGGGAGCGACGGTGCAGCTGAGTGACGGCGACAAGACTGCGTCGGGAAGTGGGTCCGTGATCGACGCGCCGACCGCACGGGACGGTCCGTCGTTCGTCACGACGATTTCGTAGCTGATCGCTTCGCCCGCAGTTGCCGGGTCCGGGGTCGAGGTCTTGACGACGCGTAGATCGGTGACGACCGATGGCGTGCCGGGGTCGCCGTCGTCATCGGTGTTGTTCGTCAGGTCTGGGTCCGTCACGCCAACAGGCGCAGTGACGTTGGCGGTGTTCACGAAGCCTGCGACAGCGGCCGGGTCGACGGTGCCTTCGATCGTGATGGTCGCCGAGGCTCCGGCAACCAAGTCGATGGCGAAGCTCGTCTCCGGGAAGATGGTGGTCTCGACGCAGGTGCCGTCGGCGACATCGACGGCGCAGCTTGCGGTCGGTTCAACGACCTCGGGCGGTGTCGTGTCGGTCATCGAGGCGCCGACCACATCGGACGGGCCGTTGTTTGTGACCACGATCGTGTAGGTGATCGGTGCGCCTGGAACGACCGGATCAGGAGCGCTCGACTTCTCGATCACCAGATCGGCGACGAGACCCACGGGGACCTCAACCTCGGGCGAGATGTTGTCGGTGGGGTCCGGGTCTGGCGTCGAGGACGTGACCGATGCGTCGTTGAACAGCGCGTCGGTCTGGTTTGAGTCGACGGCCGTTTCGATGGCGATGTCGATCGTTTCGCCGACGTCGAGCGTCGGGAACGTGCAGCTCACGCTGTTGTCACACTCGGCTCGGTCGACGTTGAGAACGGTCAGACCAGCGGGAAGCGAGTCGGTGACCTGCACGTCGGCCGCTTGGCTGGGACCGGCATTGGTGACCGCGAGGGTCCAGGTCAAGGTTGAGCCTGCGACGGCGGTGGTCTCGACCGAGTCCTTGATGATCGACACGTCGGCGCTCGTCACGACCGGCGTGGTGTCGCCGTCGGTGTCATTGCCAGTTACCGGGTCGGTCTCGTTGCCCGCAACCGATGCGGTGTTCGTGATGGTTGAGCCAGGCGCCAGGTCATCGTCCACGACAAAGGCGATGATGACCGAGCCGTCGTCACCGGGATCGATTGGGCCAGCGACCGGACACGTCACGATGCCCGCGGCGACAGAGCATCCGGGGGTAGAAGCATCGACGTCGAACGTCGTGTTCGCGGGCACGGCGTCGGTGACCTCGATGCCGCTCGCCTGCGATGGACCAGCGTTGGCAACCGTCATCGTGTAGCTGACGATCTCACCGGCTGTCACGGTCGCATCGCCGTCGTCCTTGACGATGGACAGGTCCGCTTCGCGATCGATGTTGCTTGTGGCGCTGTCGTCGTCGTTGTCAGGGTTCGGGTCGGTTTCGGTGGCCGTCACGACTGCGTTGTTCGTGACTTGGGCACCGTCGGCAAGGTCGAATGCGACGTTGGCGGTGAAGCTGAACACGGCGCTTCCGTCGGCGGCGATGGTGCCGGCCGAACACTCGACCGTCTGACCGTTCGGGGTGCAGTCGCCGCTCGCCCACGTCACGCCGGCGGGCAGCGTGTCGTTGACGACGACGTTGGTCGCTTCGGACGGGCCAGCGTTTTCGACGGTGATCAGATAGTCGACCGTCTCGCCTGCAACCACGGGATCGGGCAGTGCGGTCTTGGTGACCGACACGTCGGCCGACCGGGTGACCGGTGTCGATGAGGCGCCTTCGGCCCCATCGGCGTCGTCGGGCGACGCTGCGTTCGCGGTGTTGTCGATCGATGCGCCGTCGGCGAGGTCTGCATCGGTCGTTGCGACGACCTCGACGACGACTGTGTCACCGACGTTGAGTGAGCGGGTCGGCGCGGTACCGACATCGCAGTTGATGGTGCCGGCGGCTTCGGCACAGTCGGCAACGCCCGATACGACGTCGAGCGAGACGAACGTGACGCCGGCGGGCAAGGCATCGGTGAGCGTGACGCTCGAGGCCGACGATGGACCGTCGTTGGTGAGCGTCAACGTCCACGTGATGTCTTCGCCTGCGACGACCGACGCCGGCGCAGCGCTCTTCGTCAGCATCAGGCCGGCATTGCGGTCGATCGTCGAAGGTGCGATTGCGTCGTTGTTGTCGAGGTTCGGATCGGTGCCGTCGTAGCCCGTGATCGCGACCGAGTTCTCGAAGGTGTCGCCACCCACAAGGTTGGCGTCGATGTCGCCAACGATCGTCAAGTCGACCGAGTCACCTGCGGCGACGCCTGGGATCGTGCAGGTGACGAGCGCGGCAGGCGCTCCGTTGGGGAGGTCGTTGCAGGTGAACTCGCCGCCGGCGAAGGTCACGCCAGCGGGCAGCTGGTCTTGGATGGTGATGTTGGTTGCGTTTGACGGCCCGTTGTTCGAGACGGTGATCGTCCATGTGACCTGCTCGCCAGCCACAACGGGTTCGGGCGTCGCACTCTTGGCGATCGCGAGGTCATTGACCTGGGTGATCACGGTGTCTTCGGTGTCGGTGTTGTTCCCGCTGATCGGATCCGTTTCGTCAGCGCTGACCGAGGCTTCGTTGGTGAGCACCGTGCCGGGCGCAACCAGCGAATCGACCGTGGCCGCGATGACGAGGGCGCCTGGCGTGTCGACCGTGACGGCGGGCAGCAGACAGGTGACGACGACACCTGCGGCCGAGCATTCTGCTGACGAGGCAGCAGCGTTGAACGTTGTGTCCGGCGGCAGCGTGTCGGTCACGACGACATTGGTCGCGTCGCTGGAGCCGTTGTTGGTAACCGTGAGGTCCCAGACGATGTCGGTGCCCGCGGCAACCTCGTTCTCGCGATCGACCTTGGTGATTGCCAGGTCGGCTTCGCGGATGACGTCGGTGCTGGTCGGCGCGTTGACCGGATCACCGTTTCCGTCCCAGTCGATACTGGCGACGTTGACGATCGCACTGCCATCGAAGAGCGCAGGATCGGTATCTACGGTAATCGTGACTGTGACGGGCACGTCGACCGCGAGGTCACCCAGTGCGCACGTCACCAGGCCGGCGGCTTCGGTACAGCCAGGTGCGCTGACGAACTCGGTGCCGGTCGGCAGTGGGTCGGTCAGCACGGCGTTGGCAGCGATCGATGGGCCGCCATTCTCGGCGACGATCGTGTACGTGATCTGCTCACCGGCAACGACCGGGTCAGGTGACGAGGTCTTGACGAGGCTCACCTGCGACTGCTGCTCGATGGTCGTTGATTCGCTCTCGCTGTTGTTGCCTGGGTCCGGGTCGGTCGTTGAAGACGAGGTCGAGGCGGTGTTGTCGATCGGGCCAAGCTCGCCGGGATCGACGACGACGGCGATCTCGACGCTGGCCGTCTCACCTGGGGCGAGCGTGCCGACGGGGCAGGTGACCGTGCCAGCGGCTTCGGAACATGCGGCGGTCGAGCCTGCATCGTCGTAGGTGACGCCGCTCGGCAACAGGTCGGTGATCTCCGCGTTGACGGCGTCGCTCGGGCCGTCGTTGCGGATGGCGATCGTCCACACAAGACCCTGGCCGGCGATCGCCGGGTTCACGTCGTGGGTCTTCTCGGTCATGACCAAGTCGGCCGAGGTGTTGACGGTGACGGGAGCGCTCGCCGACGGCGGGGTCGGGTCGGTCGGCGACGAAGCCACGGCGTTGTTCGTGACGGTTCCGGTCGCATTCGGTAGCACGTCGACGAGGACTTCGACGGTGCGGGTTTCGCCCGGGCTCATCGTGCCGTAGCCGCAGGCGAGGGTGCCGCCGTCGGCTGCGCCATCGTGGTTGCACGTTGCGGGACCGCTGATGACGGTCGTCGAGTTGTAGCGGACGCCAGTCGGGAGTGCGTCGTTGACGTTGACCGCTTGCGCGGCGGACGGTCCGGAGTTCGAGATGGTGATGGTGTAGGTCACCTGCTCGCCAGCGACGACGGGGTTCGGTGTGGCCGTCTTGCTGAGGCTCAGGTTGGCGTCGGCCTCGATCGCCGTGGATTCGTTGGCGTCGTTGTTCGCCGGGTCCGTATCGGTCGTGTCGGTGGTGACGGATGCTTCGTTGACGGCGAACACCGAGGTGGTTTCGGCATCGACGGTGCCGTTGATCGTGATGGTGACGCCTTCGCCGGCGCCGAGCGTTGCAAGGTCGCACGTGAGGAGACCCCCGAATGCAGCACCGTCATGGGTGCACGACGCACCGCTCGCGCTTGAGAAGCTCACCTGCGCGGGGAGCGTGTCGGTCACGATCGTGTTGGCGGAGGCCGATGGACCTGCGTTGTCGACCTGCAGCGTCCAGCCGATGGACTGGCCGGCGACTACGGGGTCTGCGAGGTCGGTCTTGGTGATCGAGACGTCAGCCTGAGGCGTAACCGGCGTGTCGGTCGTGGAGCTGTCGTTGTCGGTGTTCGGGTCCGCGGTGTCCGAAGAAACGGTCGCCGTGTTTGCGATCGATGCTGTGGTCGCGTCGTCAACATCAGCCTCGACGACGATCGTGACTTCGGCGTCGGGGGCAAGGTCACCGAGCGTGCAGGTGAGCGTGCCTCCGGCCAAGGCTCCGTCGTGGGAGCAGTTGGCATCGTCAACCGAGACGAACGCAAGCGAGCTTGGCAGCACATCGACGAGTTGCGTGTTCGCCGCGGTGCTTGGCCCGTTGTTGGAGACGACGAAGGTGTAGGTGATCGGCGTGCCCGGGACGACTGGTTCCGGCGACGCTGTCTTGACGACCGCCGTGTCGGCACGGCGCTCGATGGTGGTGTCTTCGGTTGCGGCCACTCCGACCGCGTCTTCGTCACTCGTCACGGTCGCCGAGTTCGTAACGGTGCCGTCAGGGGCTGCGGCGTCGACGGTGAACGCCAGGTTGACCGAGTCGGTTCCACCGGGTGCGATGAGGCCGAGATCGCATTCGATGGTGCCGGCATTGTCGACACAGTTCGCCGACGAGTTCAGCGGGTCGAAGGTCAAGCCGGCTGGCGGGGTGTCGGTGATCGTGACGCCGTCGGCGTCAGATGGGCCGGCGTTGCCAGCTTCGAGCGTGTAGATCACAAGCTCGCCCGCGGTGACGGGGTCGACGTTGTCGACCTTGGTCAGCGAGAGGCCGACGTCGGCGGTCACGTCGACCGGGACCGTGCTCTCATTGTTGCCGGGATCGGGGTCCGGTTCGTCGGCGGACACCGTTGCCGTGTTGGGCAACAGGTCGATGCCAGGTTGGACCGATGCGTCGACCGTGACTTCGATCGTCAAGATCTCGGTGGTGCTGGCCTCGATGATGCCGAGGTCACAGGTGATCGTGCCCGCAGCGTCGGTACACCCGGCGGGCAGGCTGACAACGGTGAGTCCTGCGGGAAGTGGGTCGAGCACGGCTGCAGTGGTGGCGTCGGACGGGCCGAGGTTGTCGACCGTGAGCGTGTAGGTCAGGTTCTGGCCTGCGACCACAGGGTCCGGTGCGACCGTCTTGACGATCGCAAGGTCGGCCTCGCGCTGCACGTTGACGACGGCGTCGCCGGTGACTTCGGTCGCCGCATCCGCGGTTCCGGAAACCGTGTTGGTCGCCAGGCTGTCGTCGGGTGTCGATGCATCGACGGTGGCGACGATCGTGACGGTGACCGTCTGGTTCGGTGCGATCGTGCCGAACGTACAGGTGACGTCTCCGCCCGCGAGCGAACCATCGTGGGAGCAGACGCCGTCGGGAGAAGTCGAGCTCACGTGGCTGACTTCGGCGGGCAGCGTGTCGACGATCTGCGCGTTGTCTGCGTCGGACGGGCCTTCATTGAGGAACGTGACGGTGTAGGTGACGTCCTCGCCGGCGCGGACAGGGCTCGGCGTCACGATCTTGCCGATCGAGAGGTTGACCTCATTGATGGAGTTGGTCGTTTCGACGGCCGTCGCGCCGACCGGATCTTCGGTCGCGGTGACGGTTGCGGTGTTCGAGAGGGTGACACCAGGGTCGAGGTCGGGCGGCGTCGCCACCTCGACCTGAATCGTGACGGACTGACCGCTGGCCAGCACGGCGGCGGTCGGGGTGCAGGTGACGTCACCGCCGAGGGCGGCGGCGTCGTGGATGCAGGTGCCATCGCCTGCGGGCACGAAGGTTGCCGAGGTGAAGATGACCTCGGGCGGAAGGCTGTCGATGATGGATACGGCCGACGCGTCACTTGGTCCGTCGTTGCCCGCGATGATCGTGTAAATGAGCGGTGCGCCCGCCGCGATCGGTTCGACGTTGTCGGTCTTGGCGATCGTGAGCGCGACCTCGCGTGTGATCTCGACGAGGTGATCATCAGAGGCGCCGACCGCGTCCTCGGTCGCCGTGACCGAAGCGGTGTTGTTGATCGATTGTGGCGTCGTGTCCGACGGCACCAGCGCAGAGATCGTGACGGTCTGGCTCTCCCCCGCTCCGGGAAGCATGTCGGTGAGTTGGCAGGTGACGCCTTGTGGCGGCGCCGACAGGGTGCAGCCCGGCGACGAGGTTGCCGCATCGAAGACGAGCGGCAGTGGCAAGTTGTCGGTGATGACCGGAGCGGTCGCAACCGATGGGCCGTTGTTCGACACCTCGACGGTGAAGCTGACGATCTCGCCCGCATTGATCGTGGCGGGGCCGGTCTTGTCGATCGCAAGGTCGGCGACTCGAGCGACCGGGTTGTTCACCGCGGACTGGTTGTTGTTCGGGTTGGTCTCGGGCGTGTCGGTTGTGACGGAGGAAGCATTGTTGAGCTCCGCGCCATCGGCGAGCGTCGGATCGCTGAGCACATCGATGGTGATGATGACGGTCTCGCCCGCAGCAAGCGTGCCGAGGTCACAGGTAAGGAGCGCGGCACCGGAGCACGTCGAACCGTTGTTCGGAGTGGCCGACACCAGCGTGACACCCGCGGGGAGCACGTCGGAGACGATCGTGCTTTGACCGGTCGATGGGCCGGTGTTCTGGACGGTGAGGGTGTAGGTGATCGGCACACCAGCGTTCAGGATCCCGGACGGGCCGGTCTTGACGATCGACACATCGGTCGAGCGGACGATCTCGGTCGTCTCGCTTGCGTCGTTGTTGGTGTCGTCGGGATCGACGGTGTCGCTCGCAACCGAGGCCGTGTTGGTCACCGTGGTGGCGGCAGCATCGGCATCGACGAGCACGGTGATCGCAACCGAGTCGGTGCCGCCCGACGCGAGCGGAGAAGCCAACGTGCAGGTGACATCTTGACCCGCTGCAGAACAGCCAGGTCCGGACACGAAGCTCAGGCCGGTCGGCAGCGTGTCGGTGACGACAGGATTGACGGCCGGCGAGGGTCCGTCGTTGCGAACCTCGACCGTGTAGACGACCTGGTCGCCAGCGGTGACGGGGTCGACGTCGTCGGTCTTCGAGACGAGCACGAGTTCTGCTGCGGCAACGACGTCGATATCAGCGGAGCCACTGCCGGTGAACGGGTCGCCGGTCGTGGCTGAGTCGTAGTCGACGAACGCCTCGTTGGTGATCGTCGAGAACTCGGTGCCCGCGTCAACGGTCACGTCGAAGCTCAATGAGTAGGACTCGCCCACGCCGAGGGTCCCAAGGTCGAAGATGACTTCGCCGGCGACGATTTCGCCCGCGTCTCCATCGACATCATCGGTCTGCGGACCGGTCGGCAAGGTCGGGTGGCTATCGAGCGTCAAGCTGTTGTCGACGTAGGTCGTACCCGCGGGCACGACGTCGGTGAGGACAGAGTTCGCCGCCGGGTCGAGGCCGAGGTTCGACGAGCTGACCGTGTAGGTGATGACGTCGCCGGGGACGATGTCGCCACCGTTGACGTCGACGGCGGTCTTTTCGAGATCGGTGTCGAGGTCGGGAACGAAGATGTCGATGGCGGTAGCCACGACGCCGACGTAGTACCAGTCGCCGGCCGAGGTGTAGTTGACGGTGGCCGCCGACTGGCTGTTCGCGAGCAGGCCGGTGACGTCAGTGCGAGCGATGTCGAAGCCGAGCTGGTCGACATAGTTCGGCGACTTGTCGTTGAACAGCGCGCCGTCCTTAGAGATACGACTGTTGAAGAAGTTGCCCGCGGGGTGGGCACCGTCGCTGAGCACGGACCCTTCGAACAGCATTTGGTCACCGCTGTAGCGCTCGTCGCCTTCGTAGACGACCTGGGTGACCTTGGCGGTCACGGGACCGACCACGGGCGTGGTGAACCCGTCGACCGTGATCTCGACCGGGTTGCTTGAGTTGACGCGTGCGAAGCCATCGAAGACGGTCAGGTTGCGGAACGGCTGCGTCGTGTCTTCGTAGACCACGATCATCGACCAGCCGGCGTGACGTCCGCCGCCCGTCTCGGCCTGGACGTTTCCGAGGAAGTACTCGCCGTTCCCGGCCGCTTGCACCTCGGAGGTGGCGTCGTAGAACGCTTGGTAGTTCGCGCCGCCATCACTGTCGACCACTCCTGCGGTCACGGTCTGATAGCTCCCGCCGGGAACTTGCAAGAGCGCCTGGTTGCGGGCACCGTCGCTGCTTCGGGCACCCCAGTACAAGCCGGCGAAGAGCACGTTCGCACCTGCGGGCAGCGAGAGTGTCGACGCGGACGAGTTGAAGGTCGAACCATCGACGTCCTGGTCGACGTAGATCATCGAGTAGTTGTTGTTCGCCTGGTTGTTGCCGCTGGTTTGGGTGGTGGCGCAGTCGCCGCCGGGCGGGCAGGTCAACAAGGTGTTACCGATGAAGTCGATGTCGCCTCGAACGTTGGTGCCGAACCGTTCGGCGGGCGCGTCGTAAAGCTGGGCGGCGGCTTGGTCAGCGGGGCCAACGAACGTGAGGGTTGCGAGCATCGAGCACGCGAGGAACGCCACGACAGCGGTTCGGATCGTGCGCGAGGAGAAACTCGGCATTGGGGGCTCCCTGGTGTGGTCGTGCAGGGTTGCAATTGCATGGCGCGAGGAGGGTCGCAAATGTTGACAAAGTCAACAAAAGTCAAGAGTAGTGCGCAGTGAGCCCGCTATTCGGATTCTGCAACATCCGTCTCAACCACACACAGTGTGCACATGAGCGCGCAGAATGACCACATCTTGGGGAAGTTTGCTTAGGCGGCGTCGCCTGTTGTCCTAGTTCTTGGCCGCCACCATCTGCTCGGGGCGCCCGGCGATCACACCGTCAGCACCACGCCCGATCAGCTCGCGATAGAACGCTTCGTTCTCTTGCGACGCAGCGTCGTCGGGCCATACCCAGACCTCGAGACCTTGCTCGTGGGCGGTCGCGATCCGCTCCGCCGTCGCGACCTCGAGGCCTTGCGCAAACGGCGGGATCTGCACGATGCGGAAATGCTCTTCGAGTTCGGTGCCGAGCAGCACCCATTCCGTCAGCCGGTCGAGACCGGGACTCACGTCGACGGTCGGCGCCAGTTCGTGGAAGCGGTCGACGATGCCGTCATCGAACGACACAACCACGGTCGAGTCGAGGCGACCGAGATCGGTGAGCTCGACAGCGAGCGCCTCAGCCACGGCAAGTGCTTGGTCACCCTCGCCCTTGATCTCGATGTCGAGTGGGAGCGCAGGGAATCGCTCTGCGACCTCGCGCAGCGTTGCGACCGAGAAGTCATCAGCTGAGTAGCCGTTCGGTGGTTCCTTGTCGCCGGTGCGGACACCTCGCCACAGGTAGTCGGCATCGGGGAGGTCCCGGCATGGCCAACACGCAGGCGAGAACCAGTACGCATTGTCGAGCTGGTCCAGTTCCTCGTACGTCAGATCTGCGATCAGCCCAGTGCTATTCGTCGTGCCGTCAACGGTGAGGTCGTGCTGCACGACGACGACGCCATCAGCGGTGGTCAACACGTCGAGTTCGAGGACGTCAACGCCCGCGGCGACCGCTTCGCCGTAGGCGAACAGGGTCGAGTGCGGCGCGGCTTGATCGCCACCGGCGTGCGCGATCGCGAGCACGTCGTCGCGGGCCAGCAGGTCATCGATCGAGGCGGCTTCGCCTTGGCCGGACTCGGTACACCCATCGACGGCTGGCTCACCGGCAAAGCGCCCGTTGAAGAACCGAAGCAGATCCGGAATGGCCGCCCCGGTCGTCAGCACGCCTGCGTGGCTCTGCCCGGGATAGACGATGCGCTCGGTCGCTGCCTGATCATCGAATGCACAGAGCTGCGAGAAGAGGGTCGCCGACGTTTCAACCGGGATCTGCTCGTCCTCGCCGCCGTGGATGATCAGCAGCGGCTGGAGCACGGGCAACTGATTCGTGTCCTGGGCTTCGATGGCGGGACCCCACGTCGGCAGGGCGAATGGATCATCGACCTTGGTGATCTCTTCGTACGCCAGGCCGTTGTAGACGTCGAAGATCTCGCCGGTGCAGCCGGTCTCGACCACGTCGAGCTGGGCGAGCGCCGAGTCGGTGAAGACCTCGCTCAAGTCGATATCGGGATACGCAGCGGCGAGGCCAGCTGACGTCATCACCAGGTAGCCCTGGAAGTCACCGCCGACCAGCGAGTCGCCCAGGTCGCTCATCTGCGACGGCGGTGCGCCAGCGACGGTGCCGATGAGTTCGAGCTCTGGCGCATAGGTCGGTTGCAGCTGCGCGGTGAACATCGCCGCATGCCCGCCTTGAGAGTGACCGAACGCGATCCATTCGGTCGTCACGGGAAGATCCATCTGTTGGACGGCCCGCACTGAGTCGAGCACCGAGTGCGCTTCGCTGGCACCAACGACGTAGGGATGCGTGCCGGGCGTGCCGAGACCCTCGTAGTCAGTGGCCACGACGGCGAAGCCGAAGCTGGTGAGGGCGTCGGCGAGCTGGTCGCCTTCGGCATTGATGCTGGGCGCACACGTGTCACCGAGACCCGTCGTGCCGTGGGCCCAGGCGATGAGGGGCCAGCCCCCGGCCGGCGCTTCGCCGGCGGGAAGGCGAACGAACCCGGACACGGCGACGTTGTCGCCGATCGCGGAGGTCGAGTGATAGAGGATGCGGGCACCTTCACCCGTGTCGAGAGCGAGCGGTTCGACATCGATCAGCTCACCAGGCGCTCCTGCCGGGAGCGGCTGAGGGACTTCGAGCTCGCCGGGCGCGTCGTAGGAAGCGGCGCTCGTCGAGCCGTCACTGGAACTGCTCTCGTCGGCCACATCGGAGTCGGTGTCGCTCGACACATCTGCGCTCTCGTCCGATGCGCTCGCTGCCTCTTCGGAAGTGGCGTCCTCGGTACCAGCTTCGGTCGCTTCGTCGGCGACTTCTTCCGCAGTGGCTTCGGGGTCCGCCACGGGCTCGGAAGTTTCGCCGCTCGAGCCGCACGCGGCGGTGAACAGTACGACGGCGAGCACGAGCCAACCGGCTCGAGTCACGGTCAAGAAGCGAGCGCCCAGGGGATGCGACATGCCCCGAAGCTAGCCCCGTATTGCGGAACGATGACGATCGGTGCAACGGGGAAGATGCGCTGGCGCCCCCGGGTTTCCCTTGCCTAACGAGCCCGTTTCTTGCCGGTGGTTCCCCTCCCTCTGTCATCGGCTGGAAACGGCGCCTCGTGCTCGGCCCACCCGACAACGTTCTGGGGCACCCGGTCCATGGCAGAGGGTCCGGGTGCCTCAACTATTTGGCCAGCACCTTGGCGCTGCGCCTAGGACGCGTCGCGGTGGAGCGCGGCCCGCAGATGGTGGGTCAGCGGTTCGCCGACCGCTGCCATCGACACCGTGTACGCGAGCGCGTCGTCGGTGACTTCGATGGAGCGGACGACATCGGTAACCGACTTCGCCGCGGGTGTCGTATGCACGGCATGCAGCGTGAGATCGAGGCGGGTTCCAGCGACGCGTCCGCCATGCAGCTCGACGATGCCCGACGGCTGCGACAGCACGAACTCGATGCGCTCCTCGCCGATCGCACGGATGTAGCCCGTCTCCGCATGCAACGGCTGGCCGGTTTCTGCATGCCGGGTCTTCTGCGAATACGCGAGGAACGGCTTGCCGACGTGACCGAAGGTGACCTCTTCGAGATAGGTGAACGACTCGATGGTCGGGTACTCGCCCTCGCCCTGCCCTCGCCAGGTGCCGAGTAGAAAGGCGAGCGGGGCGCAGTCCTCATGCAGGTCCATCCCGCAATGATGGCCCGAAAATCGGTTTGTGCCCGACCGCCGGAGCGATCGGGCACGGTAGGAGATCTTCCACCGACGACGACTGATGCGTTGCCGGTGGCCGCTCACAAGCCAAGGTTCAGGCGACGTGCCTCGCTGCAGGAGTCACGGCCGGCTGCGTCGATGCCGGGGAAGTTGTCGAGTCGCTATGTGCGACCGACACCGACGCGTGCCGCCAGGGCTTGGGTGGTAGTCCTTCCCACGCCGCCGGATGGAGGGGAGTGTTCCAGTCGGCGTGGGGTGTTCTTTTGCTGGTTCGTAGCGATTGGATGCGGGAGGCTCGGTTTCTCACGTTGGTGGCGGTTCGCATGTAGTTGAAACGCCGTGAGCTGGCCCTGTGGTCCGCGATTGCAACATCTCGGACAATTGGATTCGGGTTGGTTGCTGTTCGGTGCTCTGCCCGCATGGATTCATGATGAACGGATCGCTGGCTTCGGTCCGTGTGGCCCCACACAGAAGCCGCGTGACGGTCGCTACGGCGCGAATCCCCATCGCCCCACAGTCCATGTCGTGAGCAACATTGTCCACACCGGCAACGATTGGAACGGATCCAGCGTTCACCAAGTCAGGACAAGTTGTGTCGGGTGATTGACCCTCCCGGCGCGCTGGAGTTGACTGGAGCTATGGCCGACATCGCATCGGTCGGCCAACTCGAAGGAGAATGACGTGCCGGAGTGGACTGCAGAAGTGATCTCGTGGGTGTGTGGCGCGGGCGGAGTCGGGCTCGTGCTCGGCTGGCTTGTTGGGCGTTTCGGTGGTGGCCGTGTGTCGCGCGCCGAGTACGACTCGATCTATACCCAAGAGCGTTCGTTGCGTAACGAGCTACGCGACACCAAGGCGCATCAAGCTGCTGTCGACGCCGAACTACGTGGCCTACGCACCCGCAACCTGACGCTCGAGGGCGAGCTCGATGCCAGTCAGCGCATCGCTGGCGAAGCGCGCGACGAGGCCACGGCCCATGCGACCCGCGAGCTCGAGGTGCACGAGCTCGAAGGCGTCAACGCTTCGCTGCGGGCTGAGCTCGAAGCCGCCCGGATTCGCTACGCCGAGCTCCATGGCCAGCAGGCGCAGATCTTGGCCGACTTCGAAACAGCATCGGCGCAGATCGAAGCCCACGACAACGCGCAGGGTCGCATGAGCGGCGAGCTCGAAGATGCCCAGCAGCGCGCGTCGGAACTGGCCGAAGCCAACGCGTCGATCACGGCCGATCTCGACTTCGTCGCCAACCGGGTCGATGATCTTGAGAAGCGCACCGCCGTCGCCGCCGACGGCCTGTATCTCGCACGTGCTCGTGTGTCCGAAGTCGAGGGCAAGCTCGCGGCAGCACTCTCTGCGCTCCGCTCCGCGTCAGGCGATCTGTCGGCCGTGCAGGACGACATCAATGCGGCCGAGGCTGGCGCCACGGTTGCTGCGTCCGCGGAACCGACGGTGGCAAGCGAGCCAGTCGCAAGTCAACCAGTGGCAGCCGAGCCGGACACCAGTGAGCTGGCGACCGAGATGGTCGATGACAGCGTCTTCGATCTGCCCGCCGCAATGGGGACCGACACTCCCCCAGCCGCCTCCGAACCGCTCGACCTCACCGATGCGTTCGACGCCACGGATCCGATCGATCTGACCGAAGACGCCTCCGAGCTCGCAGGCAACGGAGTCGACGCCGCCGCAGACGCAGCCGAGGTTGCTGCCAAGCGAGCGGCGAACATCGACGCCTGGTAGAAGCAGCTGCTCGTCGGCTAGTCGATCACCACGAGCACGTCGTCGATCGACTTGCGAGCGATGTCGGGCACCTTCGTGCCCGGCAGCGGAAGCCCGATCGGGAACATCACGAACGGCCGCTCGTTTTCCGGGCGCCCAAGCAGCTTGGTGAGGAACGCCATCGGTGAGGGCGTGTGGGTGAGCGTCACCAAGCCGGCCGTGTGCAACGCGGTAATGAACATGCCCGCGGCGATGCCGCATGATTCTTTGACGTAGTAGTTCTTGCGCCGCTCGCCATCGGCTCGAACCTCGTACCGCTGTTCGAAGAGCACCACGATCCAGGGCGCGATCTCGAGGAACTCCTTGTGATGGTCGGTGCCGAGCGGTGCGAGCGCTTCTTGCCATTCCTCGTTCATGCGGTTGTCGAGGTAGTTGACGCGCTCCTCTTCTTCGGCCGCGAGCCGGATCTCGCGTTTTGTGGCTGGGTCGCTGATGGCGACGAAGGTCCAGGGTTGCTTGTGCGCTCCTGACGGCGCGGTCGATGCCGCAGCTACCGCCTGCTCGATGACCGCCTGCGGCACGGGGTCGGGAGCGAACATGCGGACGCTTCGGCGCGCTTCGAGGTGGGCATGGAACTCGCGAGCGCGCCGCTCCATTTCATCGGCGTCGAGTGTGTTGTGCTCGTACGTGATGAACGGATGCTCGGCCGCCAGCTCCGGCGACGGGTAGGGGTGCTCGTAGAGACTCACCTGACGAGTCTCCCACTTGCCAGCAAGCCTTAGGCACAGAGCTGAAGCACCCGAAGCACGTGGTAGCCGTCGCCATCGATCGCTTCGAGGCGTCCGGTGAACGCACAGAAGCGGTCGCCTGGCAGCGGCGCGGAACCAATCAGTCCGACTGGGTCGATGTTGGCGGGAATCTGGAGTCGACCGTCGCTGTCCGGGTTGCCGATCAAGACGGTTCCGTCGACGAAGCGGAACTCGGAAACGTCCGGAATATCGAGGTCGGAACCGAACGGCTCAGCCCGCACAAGAATCGGTCGCCGCGGCACGGTGTCGTCGACCGGCTGCACTTCTTCTCGCAGATAGAGCGACGATGCCCACCCGGTCAGCATCTGCCCATCCGGCTGGTCAAGGGCAACCCAGGTCCAGTTACCGAACGGGTGCGGCACATCGGAGCGGAAGATCCGACACTGGCCCTCGGCCAGCTCGCCGACGATCGGCTCATCAGTCGAGGGGCCGCTGCGCACGTTGAGCGTGTCCGGAGAGACGATGCC
>CALDGN010000115.1 GCA_937942965.1 uncultured Acidimicrobiales bacterium
GATGGTCCAGACAGAACGCTCGGCGGCCGCGGCTCGCAGCCGATCGTCGAGCGTGGCGCAGAAGTGGAACATCGCCATGGCTGCGTCTTTGCGGAGCTTCATCGGCGTGGTGCCGGCATGGTTCTGCTGACCGTTGAACTCGATCTGCATCGCCCGAATGCCGACGATGTCGGTGATCACACCGATGCGAAGGCCTTGATGCTCGAGGTGCGGGCCTTGTTCGATGTGCGACTCGAGCGCAGCGACGTGACGGGCCGGGTCAAGCTGTATCCGATCGCGATCGGCCCAACCGCGCCGCTCGATCACTTGGGCGACGGTCTCGCCCGCAGCGTTTGATGACTGCCAGTCGTCGTCGCTCAGCGTGTCGACGAATGAGCGGCTGCCGAGGAAGTTGCCATAGGTGCCTTCTTCGTCGGCCCACGATGCCACATCGACTGCGAGATGCGACGTAGCCGGATCAGCCAAGAGCGCTCGTGCGACCTCGAGGCCGTGGAGCACGCCCATCGCGCCGTCGAGCCAGCCACCTTCGGGCTGGGTGTCAGTGTGGGAGCCAATGACGACGCACGGTCCGTCGTTGGGGGAGCGGCCATAGACGCTGCCCACGCCGTCGATCGTGGCGTCGAGGCCGGCCTCGGTCATCCGTTCGACGAGCCAACCTCGGGCGGCAACGTCGATGTCGGAGAACATGGTGCGCACGACACCGTTGCCGGACGCGCCAAAGGACCGGAGCGTCGCCAAGTCGCCCAACAGGCGGTCGGCGTCGATCCGGTTCATGGCAGCGACCGAATCAGCTTGGAGGCGGTCCGAAGACGAGCGTGGCGTTGTGGCCACCGAACCCGAACGAGTTCGAGATCGCCGGGCCAGGCGTCCACTCGGCGGCTTCGCCGATGACAAGATCGATCTGGGGGAGTTCCGGATCGACGGCGGTGGTGCCGGCGGTCGGCGGAATCAGTCCCCGTTGCATCGACTCGATGACCGAGATGGCCTCGAGCGCGCCAGCGGCGCCGAGTGCGTGACCTGTCACGCCCTTGATCGAGGTGACCTTTGGTCCCGGCGCGCCAAACACCTTGGTGATCGCCATTGCCTCGGCAGCATCATTGAGCGGCGTCGAGGTGCCGTGCGCGTTCACATAGGTGACGTCGCTTGGCTCGATACCGGCATCTTGGAGCGCCATCGTCATGCAATCGATCGCTCCACGACCACCCTCAGACGGGGCGGTGATGTGACCAGCATCGGCGGTCGTGGCGTAGCCCAGAACCTCGGCGAGGATCGTGGCGCCACGGGCCTTTGCGCCTTCGTACTCTTCGAGCACGATTGCGCCAGCACCTTCGGCCTGGATGAAGCCGTCACGTGCGGCGTCGAACGGGCGGCTAATGCCCTCGTTCGACAGCGCCGTCATGTTCTTGAAGCCGGCCATGCCGGCGGTCGTGAGCGCAGACTCGGTGCCGCCGGTAACCACGGCATCGCAACGGCCCCAGCGGATCATGTTGGCGGCGTTGCCAATGCTCTGGTTGCTCGCGGCACACGCCGTCACGGTCGTCTCGCTTGGGCCCTGGAACCCGAAGCGCATCGAGATGTTTGCGGAGCTGGCGTTGGCCATCATCATCGGGACGAGGAACGGGCTAATGCGCCGTTCGCCCTTCTCGAGGCCGACCTGGACCTGTTCCTCGAACGTGCGCATGCCGCCCACGCCGGTGCCGATGAGCGTGCCGATGCGCAACGGCTCATACGGAAGTTCGCCAGATTGCTTTAGGGCCTCGATCGCTGCGGTCAGAGCGAGGTGCGCGTGACGGTCAAGGCGTCGTGCTTCTTTGCGGTCGAAGTAGGGGCTCAGGTCGTATTCGGGGACGCGACGCGGCCGCTCGGTGGGAGCAGGCGCAAGCAGTCCGTCGAAGAACGCTTCGCGGCCAATCCCGCAGCAGGAGACCACGTCAGCGCCGGTAACGACCACCCGGCGCTGCGACATCAGAGCTTGTTGATGATCAGCTCGTAGGCCTTACCGACGGTGTCGATGCCTTCGAGTTCTTCTTCGTCGACGGCGACGTCGAACTCTTCTTCGAGCGCCATGACGAGCTCGACGAGGTCGAGGCTGTCAGCATCGAGGTCGTCAGCAAAGCTGGCTTCCTTGGTGATCTTGTCCTCTGCGACATCGAGAACCTCGATGGCGCACTTCTTGAAACGGTCGAAGTTTTCTTCGCTCATGATGAACCCTCTTTGTGGTGGAGCGGTCTGCTTGCGCAGCGTTATTGCGTTGGTCAGCCCATGCTCAGACCGCCGTCGACTGGCAGGACCGTTCCGGTAATGAAACCGGCACTCTCCGAAGAGAGAAAGGTCACGGCCGCTGCGACTTCATCGGGTTGTCCGATTCGTTGCAATGGCACCATGTCGACGATCTGGGCGTGTTGGTCTTCGTTCAGCGCCGCGAGCATATCGGTGTCGATAGGCCCGGGAGCGACGATGTTGACGGTCACATTGCGTGACGCGAATTCTTTGGCCAGCGAGCGGCCGAGTCCGATGAGGCCAGCCTTGGATGCGGCGTAGTTGGCTTGTCCGGCTTGGCCACCGAGGCCGACGACCGAGGAGATCAAGATGATGCGGCCCCAGCGGCCGCGCATCATGTTCTTGATGGACCGCTTGCAGGCGCGATACGTACCGGTGAGGTTCGTCTCGATGACTTGGGTGAAGTCGTCGTCGGTCATGCGCAGCACCAAGCTGTCTTTGGTGATGCCTGCGTTGGCGACGAGGATCTCGACGTTGCCGAGCTGTTCTTCGACCGCGGTGAATGCCGCGTCGAGCGAGTCGACGTCGGTGACGTTCGCTTGCACGGCGAGCAGGCCGAGTTCTTCGGCGGCAGCGGGCGGCGACGAGTTGTAGGTCACGGCAACGCGATGGCCAGCAGCGGCGAGCTGTTTGGCGATTTCGAGGCCGATGCCCCGGGAGCCGCCCGTCACGAGGGCGACGCGAGATGGTGCAGAAGAGTCTTCGCTCATGGGTCCCATCGAACCACGGCCGAAGCAGAACTCATACCTGCACCGAAACCGGTCATCAGAATGAGTTCGCCTGGCTGAATGCGTCCGTCAGCTTCGGCGTCGCCGAAGGCGAGCGGAACCGAGGCGGACGACGTGTTGCCAGTGCGGTCAAGGCACACGGCGACCTTGTCCATCGGCGCGTTGAGCCGCTTGGCGGCGGCTTCGATGATGCGGATGTTGGCCTGGTGGGGGACAACGAGTGAGATGTCGTCGATAGTCACGCCGGCCTTTTGCATGGCGTCGCGGCTGGTGTTGACCATGTAGCCAACGGCAGCGCGGAAGACTTCTTTGCCGACCATCTGGAGCTTGCCGCCGTGGTGTTCGGCGTACAGAAGACGTTCGAGCGAGCCGTCGGAGCCGAGCGACCAGGACATGATGTTGCTGGGGCCATCTTGGGCGGAGAGCACCATCGAGCCGCTTCCGTCCGCGAACAGGATCGCGGTACCGCGGTCTTCGAGGTCAGTGATGTTGCTGAGCGTGTCGGTGCCGATGACCAGCACGTTTTCGGCGCCAGTAGCGATCATGCCGTCGCCGACTGCGAGGCCGTAGACGAAGCCGCTGCACGCGGCGTTGACATCGAACGCTCCGCCGGCGATGCCGAGCGAGTCCTGCACGGTCGAGGCGGTTGCCGGGCACTGCTTGTCGGGCGTGGTCGTGGCGAGGACGACGATGTCGATGTCGTCGCCCGTCAGCCCGGCGCGATCGATTGCGGCGCGGCCCGATTCGACGGAGAGGTCGTGGGTGCTTTCTTTGCCCCAGCGACGTTCATGGATGCCGGTGCGTTCCACGATCCAGTCGTGGTCGGTGTCCATGGTCTTGGCGAGGTCGTGGTTGGTTACGACGTCGTCGGGCAGGGCGGTCGCCCAGCCGGTGATGCGAGACCCGCGGCCTCGGATGTTCGTCTGGCTCATTGCACTTCTCGCATTACTGGGACCTCAGCCAAGCGATGGGTTGGGCAAGCTGGACTCGTTCGCCTGGCAGGGCCAGGAATTCGATGAGTTGGCCTGCGAATGCTGAACGGACTTCGGTTTCGCCGACCGTTCCGATGACGGATCCGGTGTCGACGGTGGTGCCGTCGGTGACGGCGGTTTCGGGGACGAACACGCCAGCGCTGGGGCTGACGACGAGGCGTTCGGTGACGTAGAGATGTTCGCCTTCGGCAGGTTCGCTGTGGTCACGTCCGCCGAGGGTCTCGAGCAGTGCGTCGAGGTCGGCGGGCGTACTGACGTTGAGTCGGCTCGAGGAGCGGGCGACTCGCTTCACCATGCCGGCGAGTGCGGTGCCGGGGCCGATTTCGACGAAGGTCGAGTAGCCGGCGTCGACCATGGCTTGCAGAGTGCGGCTCCAGCGAACCGATCCGGTGAGTTGGTCGTGGAGCAGGCTTGGCCACGGCGCGGCGTCGGTGTGTGGCGCGCCGTCGACGTTGGCGTAGACGGGGTGGTCGGGCGCCCGGAACTCGGTCTGGGCGATGGCCTTGTCCAAGCGTTCTTGGGCAGGGGACATGTGCGGCGTATGGAATGCACCACCGACGACGAGCGGCATGACCCGCTTGGCGCCTGCTTCTTTGCAGGCAGCTCCGCCGGCTTCGACACCCGCGGGACCACCGGCGATGACGACCTGGCCGGGCGTGTTGTAGTTGGCGACCCAGCAGTCGTCGACGGCGGCGACTGCGGCTTCGACATCGTCGTCGTCCATGCCGATGATGGCGGCCATCGTGCCGTCGTGTTCATCGGCAGCCGCTTGCATGGCTTCGCCGCGCTCTTGGACGAGGCGGATGGCGTCGTCGAAGTCGAGGACACCGCTTGCAGCCAGCGCCGAGTACTCGCCGAGGCTGTGGCCAGCATGGCCGCTGGTCTCGATGCCGAGGCGGCTCAGCGCGTCGAACGCGACCATGCTCAGCGTGAACGTGGCCAGCTGTGCGTTTCGTGTTTCACGTAGTTCATCGTCGCTGGCTTCGAGCAACAGGTGCCCGAGGTCGCGGCCGGTGATATCAGACGCTTCGACGACGAGCTCCCAGCTGTCGTGCTGGCGCCATGCGGCGCCCATGCCTGCGTGTTGTGAGCCTTGTCCCGGATAAAGGAAGGCGATCATTTGATACTCAGCCCTTGATGGTG
This sequence comes from uncultured Acidimicrobiales bacterium, assembly GCA_937942965.1. Lineage (GTDB taxonomy): Bacteria > Actinomycetota > Acidimicrobiia > Acidimicrobiales > UBA10347 > UBA10347. The sequence continues at coordinate 5,144 of CALDGN010000115.1, forward strand.
TGATCCCTGCGGATCTTTCGACCCGCGTCCCGGTCCCATAGTTTCACGTTTCTTGCATTAACGCAGATAACGGGTCGGATTTCACACCGTTCGGTCGGGAGTGCTGGTCCGAACTACCGTCAGAAGACAGAATCTGAGGGGGAGCGATGCGAGTCGATGCGATAGCTGTTGGTGACTACAACCGCATTCGAGTGCGCCCAGCGACGGGCACGATCGGTGCCGAGATCGATCAGGTCGACCTGCGGAATCTCGATGATGAGACCGTTGCTGAGCTGCAGCACGCATGGATGCAGCACAAGGTCCTCTTCTTCCATGGGCAAGAGCTGAGCCGGGGCGACCACGTCGCCTATGTCCGCAATTTCGGTGAGCTCGAGATTCACCCGTTCGTGCCCCATGTCGAGGGGCATCCGGAAATGCTGGTGCTCAACTCGACGCCTGACTCGTTCCAAGCCGCGGAGACGTGGCACAGCGACGTGACGTTTCGAGAGTGCCCGCCGACGGGCTCGGTCCTGCGGGGCCGGGTCGTGCCCGAGTGGGGAGGCGACACCTGCTTCGCCAATATGGAACTCGCGTATGAGCTGTTGTCCGACGAGGTCAAGGCCGAGATCGACGGCGCGTATGCAGTGCACTCGTACACCAAGGCGTTCGGGCGCACGATGAGCGAAGCGGAGCTGGCCGACGCGGCCGAGAAGTTCCCCGACCAGAAGCATCCCGTCGTGCGGACGCATCCGGTGACGGGGGCAAAGTCGCTGTTCGTGAACCAGATCTTCACGCTGCGGATCGACGGGATCGATCCGGCCCGTTCACGTTCATTGCTGTGGGACTTGTACGCCCAGGCGAAGCTGCCCGAAGTGCAATGCCGCTTCCGGTGGAGCGAGGGAAGCATCGCGCAGTGGGACAATCGCTGCACCCAGCACTACGCCGTACCGGACCACGGCGGCACGCACCGTCGCATGGAGCGGGTGACACTCATCGGCGATCGACCCGCCTAGCTCACCCCACGAGCACTCACCCCACGAGCAGCGCGGGCCAAGGCAAGTTTTCTCGGTTCGGTGTCGTTGATCTACTTTGTTGGAATGGTGCCGCAGGCGCCAGCCAAGGGGGAGAAGATGACCGGATTCAACCAGATCCGTAGGTGGGCAGCGTTCTTACTCGCGTTGGCGATGCTCGCCGCCGCGTGCGGGGGCAGCGGCGGCGACGAGGAAGTCGTTACCAGCGACGACACGTCGGAGAGCGAGAGCGAGGCAGCAGCCGAGCCAGAACCGACCGCCGAACAGATAACGATCGGCGGTGACGAGCAGCCTGAAGAAGAAGCTGAAGAGCCTGAGCCCGCCGACGAAGAACCCGCAGCCGACGAGGCTGACGAGGCCGAGCAGGCCGAGGCGCCCGAAGAAGAGGCTGAAGAGCCGGAGCCCACTGAAGAACCTGCCGCAACCGTCGCGCCGCCTGAAGGCACGTTGCGCTACGTCGAGTTCTCGCCGGTGACCAGCTTCAATCCAGCTGGCTCGCAGACAGCTCAGAGTGCATACCTGTACCCGCATTACGACACGCTGACTCGCCAGAACGCCGACTTCTCGCTTGCGCCGTCTCTGGCGACCTCGTGGACCCAGCCGGCACCAACCGTGTGGCGCTTCACGGTCCGAGACGATGTCGTCTTCCACGACGGCGCAGCATTCGATGCACAGGTCGCGGTCGACAACGTCAACTACCACGCAAGCTTCGAAGGCAATCCCAACGCCGCAACATGGGCGGCACTGGTCGAAGCTCGTGTCATCGATGAC